>JBBQOG010000180.1:0-6927 GCA_038330665.1 Bacteroidales bacterium | reverse complement strand
CTGACCTCAATTTCCCCAATGGTTTTCAGCGCTTCCGGGGCTTTACAACCGAACAGCGCGATGGAGGACCCCAATATTCCCCCGTCATCAAATGCAGGGGCGGAATAATATTGATGAGCCCAGTTTGAAACAATTCGCTCCTGGTTCCGGTTTCGGCAATAGGCCTGGATTGTACTGCCAAAAGCTTCCTTTTTGGCGGTCTGACCCCGGTAGAAAACCTTCACCGAATCGGCTACATCAATCAGGCTGTTGGTTTCAAAAATATCGAACGAAGGCTCCACATCGCTTTCCTCGGTTGGATAACCACCCAGTGTTTTCAGATTAAGGGCCTGAATTCCAATGGCAAAAACGGAATCGCGAACGACTCCTACCGTTTCACCAATGGTTTCGCCGATGGATGTCGGATAGGGACCCCATACGATCAGGTCCAGTGAATCCGCCCCTGAAATATCCGCCAGTTTGAGTACGATATGTGAATTCTTAGCATTGATGTTAATTTTGGCCTGAATGTTACCTTCAAAGGTAAGCTGCAGAATCCCAGTCGGTTGATCGAATGTACAAGATTGCGGCAGCAGATATTTACCGTCCTTCCTGAGCTGCATAAGCGGGGCAGGTTGATTTTTTGCCAGATGGTTCTGCCCGGTTTGGGCGTCCGAAAGAGCGGTCAAATATCCTTTGCCATTGATGCTCAACAGAAATTGATCTGTCTTCCAGTCATTGCCCTTAGGGCTGCAGGCGGAAAGCAGAGCGGTAATTATCAGGAGGGAAATCCAGGGTTTCATGGTTTCAGGGTTTCTTACTTCGTTTTTATGACTGGTATTTCGCTGATTCGCAATTTAGCGGATGCGTAAGGAACGAGTTCGATATCAAGTGGCTCAGCTGACGCATCCTCGCCGGTCAGGGTGACCGGTGAATAGGGTGCAGGACCTGCATTATTTTCATTCATGCCCCAGCCGGGTATCAGCTTACCTTTGGCTCTCAACATGATAGGGGGATTTTGGTTGAGGGTGTCGAATGTCCCGGTCAACTGGTTGTAAACCCTGTCACCCCGGTCGCCGAAAGGATATTTGCCAATCGGACCTGTGACCACTTCAAAACTCTTCGAGATATCCTCATTATCCAGGATCAGACCGAAATTCCACGGGCTCTCCGGCTCGATCATCCAGTCGGTCGATCCCTCATAGGAGTAGTGGTTCGGAACGGTAGTGATCGGGGTATATTTTTTAGCGATACGAAGGCTGAAAAACAAGGGCCCTTTTGCGACTGATGCAGCCTCGTTGTATCTTTTTTCGATCCGGATGGGCGAAGCCAGGTTGAGTACAATTTGGTCGCCTTTTTTCCATTTCCGGTGGAGGATCAGGAACTCGCCTGTTTTGCTTGCAATAGGTTCATTGTTAATGCTTACCATCGGTTTCGATGCCCATTCCGGAATCCGGAGATACATGGGGAAGGTGGCAACCGTTTCAGGATTGACGCTGATTACAATGTTTTCCTCAAACGGATAGTTTGATTGTACCTCAATGGATACCGGAACATTGGTTCCGGCCAGGGCATTCACGGTACAGGGGGCATAACTGATGGCAGCCAGGCCACCATCGTTCGAGGCCATCCAAAGTGATTCGGTATATTTTGGCCATCCCTGGTGACCGTTGGCGGTGCAGCAGCCAAAGTCGGGCTCGGTACCGAAAATATTGGCATCCGGCCGGTTGCTCGACCAGGGGCGGGGGCTCACGTCAACCAGCACCTGATTGGCCTGCTGGTCATACTGATGTGCCCAGTAATCGGGGGTACACGTACCCGGCAAACTGTTGAAGGCGAGGATATCAAGGCGGTCGGCAAGTTTTACGTTGCCCGTGATTTCGATTAGGTTCTCAAGTGAAAACATGTATTCCACCACTGCACACATCTCGGTTCCCTGAACCGGGTCCCTGCCGCTCAGATGCTCATCGCCCGAAAACCGGCCACCCACCTGGCCATGATAGCTGTCGAGCTTGGCCAGGCCTTCAAGTGAAGCTTCCATATCAGCGGTGCTGCCGGACTGCTGCGACCAGATACCCGGGTATTTGGTTCCCATGGCATTATTTACCACGTGTGCTGTGAGCCCCACGGCATCCCAGATTTTCGGAATCCTGCCTTCCCTTGCCGCGAGGGAATCCCATGGGAATCTGGTGAAATAATTTTTCCACGAAAATGAGTTTTCATTGATGGACCGTATGGCCTTCAGGATCGTGGTGTCGCCGGTTTGCCTGAATAGCCAGTACCCGGTAACGGCATTTTCCATGGCACGAACCCCCCGCCATTCCTTATCAGGCCAATCGGGCTTGTTGTTTGCCAGGTAAACAAAATATTTTTTGATCATTTCCAGGGCCCGGGGATCCTGACTGCCTTCGTAATAGCTTTTCAGCACTTTCAAACCGACCGCCAGTGGCCAGCGGTCCTTATTTTTTTCCGGCCCGAACCAGCCATCCGGCTGACCGGACGCCAGTATAGGCTCCATCCATTTAGCGACTTTATCCTTCAAACGTGGATCATCCAGCAGATACGCCAGGGGTACCAATCCATCCAGGTAATAAGGCCCGCGTTCCCAGGCTTCGCCTTCACCACCCTGCCAGGCGGAAGTTGTGAGCGATGGCCAGAATTCATCCAGATGCCCGGGAAGTCCATCCGCTTGTATCTGCAACTGGTCCTTCAGCCATCCGGCAGGTTTTACGCAGCCGAGCGGAAGCTGGATAAAGGCATTGGTGGTCAGGGGCTCGCGGTTGGCAGGATAATTGGGTGCCTGCTTGGTGCATGATAGGCAAATCATGGCTAAGCCTGTGATAAAGAGTGTGGTGGAACGAAGCATAATGGGTTTGTTTAAAAACGAATCTGGATGGCTAAGTTAGAAAATTCAGCCAATCTGTCACGCATACCCCTTCATTTAAAGGGGTCTTCCTGAAATCATTTCCTCTGCATTTTCAATCACTTCAAGATCCGGATTCCACCCCTTTTCAATCTCATATCCTTCGAATTTAATGTTCAGGTTGGTGCGTCCGATCATGATCACGGAAGGCTTGTCCTGCCGACAGCTGTACCTATTAGAATCATGTTCCATGGCGACCGGAAATGTTGGGATTGTCAGAGAACCTCAAGGATTTGTGGCTACCTTTGGGGAAACCAGCAGTTTTGCCTGATGAAGTTTAAATTAATTACACTGTATCTAACTGTATTTGTTTTAGTTACAGCATTCTATTCCTGTAAAAAGGAGGAGATTCTCGGAAAAACAAAATTTGTGTTCGGCGCCGACCTGTCGTATGTGAACCAGATATTGGAGCATGGAGGCCTCTACCGCGACCATAATCAGGTTAAGGATCCTTATCAGATTTTTAAGGACCACGGGGCCAATCTGATTCGCTTGCGCCTCTGGCATCATCCCCTTTGGACCCGTGAAGTGTATGGCAATGCCGGAACCAAAATGTATAACGACCTGGCCGATGTGATGATCGCAATCCGCCGGTCAAAGGATGCCGGACTGGCTGTGAATCTGGATTTTCATTATTCCGACAGTTGGGCGGATGTAGGAAAGCAGGCTCTCCCTGCGGCTTGGACCGGACTGGACTTTCCGACATTGAAGGACTCGGTTTATCAGTATACCTACCAAACATTGAAGAAATTAAATGATCAGGGTTTGATGCCCGAGATGGTCCAGATTGGTAATGAGATCAATCAGGGTATGCTTTTTCCATTGGGAAATTATGATCAAAATGGATGGCCCCAGCTGGGTGAACTGATCAATTCCGGGATCCGGGCTGTGAGGGATATCTCGGTGAATGCCAATATTAAGCCCCAGATCATCCTGCACGTGGCCCAGCCCGAAAATGTAAAGTGGTGGTTTACAAACATAACCAAATTGGCTCTGGTCACTGATTTTGATATTGTGGGGTTTTCCTATTATTCCAAATGGAGCCAGGTTCCGATGAGTGATATCAGTAAATCGGTTTCTGATTTTAAGGCCACCTTCGGAAAAGAGGTGATGATTGTGGAAACTGCCTACCCCTGGACGGCGGATAATGCCGACACGTATGGCAATATTTTTAATGCCGGGGATGCGGTTTCCGGATATCCCCTAACGCCGGACGGGCAGCTGAACTACCTGACTGATCTTACCCGGAGCCTCATGGATGGGGGCGGTATGGGGATTATGGTTTGGGAACCGGCCTGGATCAGCTCCTCGGCGCGGGATTTTTGGGGGACCGGATCGGCCTGGGAAAACTGTACCTTTTTTGATTTTGGATGGAACGTGAACAAGGGCATGGGATTTATGGAACATAAATACAAATAGCCACACCCATGCCTTGGGTCAGAAAACCTCCATGTGCCTTTTCCGATAAATCAGGTACCCGATGAGAAAATAGAGGAGAGTCAATCCGGTTAATGAAACCAGTTGCGGCCATATTTCGGTCAATCCGGACTGATAAATCAATACCTGTTTGAGTGCATCGGTTCCATGGTAGGTCGACATCAAGCCTGGAAGGGTGAACCGATAATGACCTATCATGAACAACGTTGCTCCTTGTATCGGAAACATCGTTCCGGAAAAGAACATAAACAGAAACAAAGGGAAGTTGCCGACAATCAGTACCTCGTTCACTGTTTTGGTCAATCCTGCCAATATCAGGCTGAACCCTGTAATGGAGAGGCAGGTAAGCAGGCACACGAGCAGAAACAACCAGAAGGAACCTGAAAAATCAAACTTAAAAAGGAAGGCGGCACCGAGAGTAAGCAATATGCTGATCATGCCTACTTTAACCTGGATTATTGTCACTCCTGCCAGAAAAGTGAATGGATTCAGGTGAGAAAGTTTCAACCGGAGCATGGTCTTTTTTTCCGGTTCCGATACAAAAGCTATGGCTCCGGAAAACATGAGCATGATCGAAGCCAGGATCAGTAAGCCCGGGATCGCCAGGTCAAAATCATTCAGCTTCGAAGAGACCCCTGCCGGTGTTTCAGTAAAATGATACGGTTCCGCGGTACGTGTAGCAGAATTAATGAATCCCGAAACGTAGTTGACCCCAAGAATGGCTGCGATCATATAATTGGTTTCGGTTAAATTGCCCGAAAACTCAAATGGTACCCGAACGGATTTTCCAGCCTGCTTCATCCGTACACTATCAGAAAATCCGGCCGGAATGATGAGAATCGCATGGGATTCTTTGTTTCGGATCTGATCTGCAGCCA
This sequence comes from Bacteroidales bacterium, assembly GCA_038330665.1. GTDB lineage: Bacteria > Bacteroidota > Bacteroidia > Bacteroidales > UBA12481 > UBA12481. The sequence continues at coordinate 1,710 of JBBQOG010000180.1, read as the reverse complement.
TTTGGCGGTTAGCGACTTCCCTAAAAGTTACCGGTAGCGTATCGTTTTTTACCGATTGTAGAAAACGGACCAATTCGGTACCATAATCAGTGGTGGGGTCCGATTGAGAAAGCCGGTCAAGATTAACAACCGAAACCTTGATGTTAAGTTCGCTGCTTTTGTAAATCAAGTAGAAAATCCCTACAAAAAATGGAGCCATCGTAAGTGTCAGCAACAGGATCCAAAACTGCCTGATCTGTTCGGTAAAGCTTTTGCGGATAACTGCCCAGAGTTTCATGATCGTAATGCTTTACCCGTCAATAATATAAATACATCCTCTAAGGTAGGTGATGGTTTTTGCTCCTCAACGGAATGTTTCAGGTTTGCCGGGGTGTCGATTTTGAGAATCTTTCCCTGATCAATGATGGCAACCCGATCTGATAGCCGGTCTGCTTCATCCATATTGTGCGTGGTGAGGATGATGGTCCGGGTTCCTGACAGACTGCGGATGAATTCCCTCATCAATAGCCGGCTTTGCGGATCGAGACCGGCTTCTGGTTCATCAAGTATCAGCACCGAAGGTTCATGAACCAAAGCGAGGGCTATATTTAACCGCCGTTTCATGCCTCCCGAAAGGTTCTGGGCCTGTTTATTCGCCTGCGATGATAGTCCAAGCTGATCCAGAAGTGCCGCACTCGCAGATTTTGAGGCTTTTCGCGTGAGATCATACATTTCGCCGCAAAAAATCAGTTGTTCCAGGCAGGTCAATCTTTCCCAATGAACATTTTCCTGCGGGCATACTCCCAGCAGCGACTTGCCCCCCGGGAAGTGCTGCATGGTGTGACCATTAAACAACACTTCCCCCTGATCGGGTTTCAGCAATCCGCACATCATCCTTATTGCTGTGGTTTTACCCGCCCCGTTCGGTCCGAGAAAACCAAGTATTTCTCCCGGGGTCACCGTCAGGTTAATTCGATTCACGGCAACCTGATCCCCAAAGTGTTTGGTTAGGTTTAAAACTTCGATTTTAACGGGTATGATCATGGATTCCTGATGGACCTCGAATATAATCAATTTACCATTTATAATTTCCTATCTGCGATTACCTGATGATCAGGATCCTTGCAGACTGGGTATTCGTTAGGGTGCGGACGCTGAGCAGGTAAATTCCATCAGGTAGGGTAGCAGTCGAGCATCGCCATCTTCCCGGTGACTCCCGCACCCAGGTGACTGGCATCACGCGCCCGGTAAACTCATACAGTAAAATCACGGGATTTATTATCTCTTCGTTCAGATCAAGATAAACCATCTCATTAGCCGGATTGGGATAGATCCGGAATTCCGGAATCAACGGAATGGTTTCCGCCTGAACCGAACCCGAAGCTTTTATCTGGATATCGTCCACATGAAACAGGGGCTGCCCGTCTCTTGGCCAATTAATTCCTGATGAAGAAACCATCTCAATTTCACCCACATGCACCACTTTGCCAGTGAAGGTCCAGTCTATAAACTGATCAATACTACCCACCTCGAGCATGATCGAATTCCCGTTGCTGTAAAAGTTGAACTGCAAGGAAAACCATTCGCCGGTCCGGAAGGTCAGTTCGGTGTATAATTGATTATTCAGGAACACATCGCATCTTTTATTGGATTTGAAGTAAAGCCGGAGGTTTGAACCATTGATGTCGTTCACCTGAACGGAGGCCACACAGCCGTCACCAATCAGGACCT
>JBBQOG010000179.1:0-6984 GCA_038330665.1 Bacteroidales bacterium | reverse complement strand
GTTTGCCGAATAGAACCCAACATAGAACCGGTTCTGCAGGGCGTATCTGAAGAATGCTCCCATTCCGGTTTCCACAAAATCAAAGGAACTGATATACCGGTACCGGTTTTGCTGAAGGATGCTGAAATCATCGTAGGCTTCATTGGGTATCCGGTATTTACCAAAGTTTAAGGCATATCCGGGGCTCATATCGCCATTGGCATCAACCCTGAAAATAGTATCGGTATACGGTATATAGGCCAGAATGGACAGTGGATTGATGAATATCCGACCGAGTGAAAACTCTCCGCCGGGCTGCACAATATTCGTTGTGGGATAAGTGCGGATCACTTTCCCGGTACTATCCTGGAGATAATAGAGAAACTTGCCAGCCTCTGTAAAAGTCGCGTCGCCATAGGGCGATATGCTAAGTTGTTTTCCCTGTGAAAGGTGCGCAAATCCCCAGGAGGGATGAGGCAATTTCATGCGGCTGACCATTAGACCTGCCAGGTCATAGATATAAGATATATTTTCCTGAATATTATACAGATAGATCAGCGATCCGTCGGATGAAATCTGAATATCATCGGCATGGGTATACTCTCCCGGGCCTTTCCCGTGCGAGCCGATTTCACGGATAAATTTTCCTTTCCGGTCGAAGATTATCACCCGCTGATCGCTGCTCAGGACAAAGATCCTCTCTTTTCCCACGCAATACCTGATGTTACCAAGCAGGATGTTTCCTTGGGTTTCGAGCGGGATATATTCAATTTTCGCTGCGAGGTCCGATAAGGCCATTGTGGCGGGTTGATCCCTAACGGAGAGAAGGTTGAGTTGCGGTACTCCTTGGTTTTCGGACGGGGAGTGATTGCAGGAAACTAACAGCAAGGCCGTAAGAGTCGGAAGTAGTATGTTGAATAGCTGAAACTTGTGTCTTAACATTTTGCGTGCAATTGAACCAAAGATAGCTATTCCTTTACGCACCGTACCGAATACCCGTATGTCTTACTAGTGAGGACAGGCTTGCTTTCCCCCTTAACTTTATCGATATACCAGGCGTTTGGTATTCCGCTATTGGTTAGATCGGAAAGCCAGAAATGGGTGGCGGTTCCGTAACCGGTTGATTTGCCTTTGATGTCCACATATCCGGTTAGTCGAACATGCATTTCGGAGCTCCCTCCCAAAAGTAATTTCGCCAGACTTTCTGAAGCCTCCTGGGTGACCAGTTCCTGAAATTCTGCTTTTGTAGGTAGTCGCCAACCTGCCGGGCATGCATGGATAGCAGGGCCATATTGGTAAATTCCACCGTACTGTTCACATAAATTATCATCATTTCCGTAACAGAGCCGGCGGATGCCGTTGGGATTATCTTTTGACGGTTCGATGTAGATCCTCAGGTTCTCCTGCATCCACCAGAGGTTGCCGATTTTCACTGTGCTGTAATAGTCTGATGGTATGCGCCTTCTATCCACTAGTAATCCAGTTTCATGGGTGCCGGCAAACACAGAAACGGTATCGGATTTGAGGTCGAAATCTTCGTTAGCATCGGTCACTTTCAATTTAACCAGGTGTTTTCCCAACGTGTTAAACCGATAGGTTATTTCCCGCAGGTTGTTGAATTCCGAATCCCAAACTCCATCACCATCGAGGTCCCATTGATATTTCAGGTCCAGGATGGAAGTTTCACGGTCGGAGGAATTCAATGCATTGAAATAGTAATCCGTTTGAAGATTTCCGATTTTATTCCCCACCACCAGGACAGCAACGGGGGTCGAATTCAATGGAAATACCTGAACCTTTTGAATGGTATCCATATATAATCCGCGATCATCTGTTACCCTCAACTTTACTTTCACAAAACCCTCACGTTTAATGACGGTCTTGAAATACGGGGTCGTCAGGTTCAGTGCCTCCCACAGTCCATCGCTTGATATATCCCAGGAGTAGGTCAGTTTCCGGTCGGGCTGGCCCAGAAATTCGGAACCGGATGCATCGAAACTAAAGACATCTTCTACGGTGCTGAATCCGCCATCAAAGGTAAACGCCGGTCGTATACTGTCGTTCAGGAGATCCACCGTAACCATTTTCCGGATCACTGCACTCCGGTTGGTGGGGTCCATTACCTCAAGGCCAGCCTGGTATTTGCCGGTGATCTGATATTGATGATTAACCAGCTTTTCGTGCCCATAATCCGTATCCCAATTCCCATCCCCGTCGAAATCCCATCGGAATACGAGGAGATCCGATGAGTCCTCATCATCGTAGGACTTACCGGCATCAAAAGAAAACAGGGTATATCTATTTGCTGAATCAGGAGAAATTGCAAAAAAGGGCACCGGAGGGGAATACCCCCGATCCACTATCAGGGTCACCAGGGAGGTGTCGCGTGTACCCGACAGGTTCCGGGCTTCCATTTTTATGGTATAGGTTCCGGGTTTATAAAAACGATGAGTGATTTTGGTATTGGTGGTGTAATCCTGGTCCCAGATCCCGTCGTTTTGCCAGTCATACCGGATCAGAACCGGATGGTCCTCATTGGAGGTCAGCATGGTTTGAGTGGCATCAAACTCAAACCGGGTGGTCGTTAATCCAACGGTGGGGGCCACATTGAAGATGGATTCCACGACAACGGCCTCGTCGGGTTTCCGGTTGCAGGTCAGGAAAAGGAACGTGACCAGCAGGAACAAAAGACCTTTTTTAAAATTTCCGGTGCCCATCGCTATCCAGAAAATTAAGGTGTTTGGTATACGTCCCATAGGCCAGCGAATCAATCGATTGGTCGTCGATCTTAAATCCTTTCGTTTCCCTGGTTTTGCACGCTCCGAAAACACCCTGACCATTGATCAGGTTCTTGTATTCATAAAATTGAAACGGATCCTGCATTTGCTGCGAATTCAGATAGAAGCCCAGTGATTCACTGCCGGCAATCACCAAAGCATCGATGCTCTCAAATTGCCGGAGAACTTTATCATCCTGCGGAATGGCTGCAGCCAGCCGGTTATAAAATTGGTTGCTATTTACCGTGTAAGTATAGAATGCACCCGGATCTGTACGGTTGAAAACGGTGGTGAACAGGATAATTGTTGATTTGTCTGAGGACTGGTCATCCAAAAATTCTTTGTAATTGACCCGGAAGCCTACCTGGTAAATGGCTGCATTGTTGCTTCGGGTCCAGTGGATCACCGGATTGTGGTCGTCGAGGATATGTATAGACCTGGCCTCGGGGTAGGCCGGGTCGACCAGGGTAAAATCTCCCAGCGACTGAAAAGATGAGTAGGCAAGATAATCCAGCGCCTTGATTTCGATGATCAGGCGATAGGTGGTGTTTTCCCTGATCTTAAAGAAAGCCTGGTAAACGCCATTCCTCTCGTTGGGGAAAAATCCGGAATCCTTCTGGATGGAGCATGCCTCAAGCCGGTTCACGGAAATCACTTTCGAATTTTCGACGATTTCAATCGTGATATTCACCTCGCCGGGAATAATCAGGCTATCGGCCGAAAGGGGTGGGATGGTGGCATTGGTGGAAAGATAGGACCGGGATAGCTTTAAGCTTTGGATGGTATCATCCTGGTTCAGCACGCAGTATACGATCGGCACAGATCCTGAGGTATCCACCACATCAATGTCGGATTCGCACGACCAGGCCAGAAGAGCCAAAATAAAGATCAGTTTATGCTTCATGATTATTGCAAAAACCGGATAATGACCTCAGTAGTTTTATCTTCCTCAATGGTAAAAGTATAGCTGGTATGTTTTTGGCCCCATTGATTTCCGGGGAACCCACCGGCTGAGCAGCTATCACCGCCGCACAGGCATGCGATGGAGGCCTCCAGGTAATAATTTCCCGGAGCCAGGTAAAAACTGTATTGCTGTTGTGAATTAATCACGTTAGCCGACTGAACATAATTTCCCCGATACATCTCCATGGCATTCAAGGCAATATGAAGATCTGTGCGGATGATCCGGTTGGCCGGTATCCACAGATGGGTGATCGGAAAATCGGCCACCAAGGTACCTGTCGGATCGGCCGGGCGGTTGTCCGTTTCATTGGGATCCGTACCGGAAGGTTCACAACATGCCAGACCAACAGCCAGCAGTACATAAAGTAACCGTCTCATGATGAGATTAATTTGAAGATGCATATAGGTCAAATGGGGGATTTGTACAAAGTTATGGAAAGTTTGGGGGAAATTAGGGGGAAATTAGTCAATTGTTTCTCGCACAACGGATGGAAAAGGCCATTTTGTCTTCGGCATTAACATCATAAAGCTCGTCAGAGTTGTAATACAGCCCCACATAAAGAGGTTTCTGCCGGATGGTTGAGGTCCAAAGGTAAGCTGCACTTTCCACATTGGTGAAATTGCCTTTTTCATCAACCTTACCTCCTGGAAAAACCGACATCCCCGAGGTATTATTTCCATCTCCACGGTCTTTCCATCCAGAGGTTGACTTGAGCTTGATTCCGGAACCGGGTCCTGATGAATAACTAAAATAATTCCAATCGTAAATACTGGGTAAATGCCAGCCTGGCGGACAGGCCAGCAAGGCTGCCGGACGATTATAAAGCACTCCGTATTTTTTATAATTCTCGGTAGTGGGGGCAATTGTTGAGTCAGTACCCTGGTAATCATATACATAATAGCGATCTTCAGCTACGGAAGTTGCCGATGATGGGTATACCCGTGGAAGGTAGGCAAGGTTCTCGGTCATCCAGGTGGTGGACCCGAGTGTTTTAAACCGATAGACCTGTTGGTCGCGGGGATCGGTGAATTCTCCTTTCAGGGTAATTGTTTTGATAACCAGGTCCAATTGGGTATCAATATCTTCACAAACGATGACCTTTTCAAATGATATATACGAGTAATCTTCAGTGGAGGCATTTGACACCCTGATAGTCCGCTCACCATGCGGAATATACCAGAGCCGGTAATATCCGTTAGCATCCGTGGTGGATTTCAATTTGCTTTCGGTTCCGTCGGGATTAAGTACCACAATTTTGGCATATTCCACAGGCTTCCCGACGGGGTCGGATAGCATCCCTGATAATTTGGTGGTATTATTGACCGAGGTGATTTCCAGGCTCACTCCAAGCGTATCGTTTGCTGCGATCCTGATATTGGCTGTCTGTGTGGAATAGTCAGGTTTGGTGGCCAGTAAAGTGTAATTGTCGACCGGAATACCGGAAATAAAGAAAAACCCTTTGGAATCGGTGAGGTCTGATTGGTCACCGATGGTCACCGTGGCTTCCGGAATGGGTATTTTGAAATTAGTGAAACTCACGGTGCCACTAACACTTCCGAATTGCGGTTCTCCGAGCAGAATCTTATAATCCTCAGCCACTTCGTTCTTGCCGTCGGAAACGGTTACCGTTAAAGTATAGGTGATTCCGCTACCGGATACGGGCGATTTCCATCTAACCTTCTTCAGATTCATAGTATCCAGGAAGGTCCCGTCTGTGGCACTCCATTGATAAACCAACGGGTCCCCGTCCTCATCACCGGCTGCGACTTCCAAAGTAAAGGTAGTGCCTGCACTTCTGGTAGCAGGGTTACAACTTAAGCTCGAGATCAAAGGCGGGTGATTTCGCACACAACCTCCCAGCAGTAGGACGCACAGGAAAAACAGTATTTCCTTCATCCGGAAACTTATCTTGCGAATACTGTCTGTTGATACTCGAATGGATGGTTGCCCATTGCCTCTTCGAAAAGATAAAACCCGATCAGTTGTCATGGTTTTGTATAGTTATGCTGGGGGGCACTATCAAAGGTAGTGAAAAATGAAGATTTTCGAAAATGAATGGCAATGCATATTTAATGTATTATCTTTGTACCCGAAAATAAACGTATGATCAACAATTTCCTGCACGAGCTGTTTCATTTACATCATTCCATGATGCATAAAACCCATGCAGAGAAGTAAGATAACGGTATTGATAAACACCGGAATAGGCTTGCAGACTGCAGGCCTTTTCTGTTTTAAAACACTATGATGAACACACTTAAGATTGCCTTACAAAAATCCGGTCGCCTCAGTGAGATTTCATTGGGTTTGATTGCTGAATCCGGAATTTCATTGACCAACGGCAAGCGCACCCTGTTGGCCCAGTCCTCTTCTTTTCCTTTGGAGGTGTTGTATCTCCGTGATGATGATATTCCACAGTATGTGGCCGATGGGGTGGCTGATTCCGGGATCATCGGGGAGGATGTTTTGCTTGAATCACAATACCCGCTTGAAATAGTCCACCGCCTGGGATTCAGCCGTTGCCGGTTAAGTATTGCCGTTCCTAAAGATCAGAAATACAATGATTTAACATGGTTAAACGGAAAAAAGATTGCCACCTCATTTCCGAATATTCTTCGTAAATTTCTGGCAGATAATCAGATCACTGCAGACATTCATTTTCTGAACGGATCAGTTGAAATTGCTCCGGCAATCGGGATGGCAGATTGTATCTTTGATATTGTCAGCTCAGGTAGTACTTTGATCAGTAATGGATTGCGGGAGACGGAGGTCGTTATGGAATCGGAAGCGGTTTTGGTGGCCACTCCCGGACTGTCTGCTGAAAAGCGAGCCATTCTGGACGACTTCCTGTTTCGGATCAAATCAGTATTGGCAGCCCGGGATAATAAGTATATTCTGCTTAATGCCCCGAACAACAGGCTTGATGAGATTTGTCGGGTATTACCCGGGATGAAGAGTCCAACAGTGATGCCGCTGGCAATGGAAGGATGGAGTTCGGTGCATTCTGTGCTGAGTGAGAATGAGTTCTGGAGCATCATTAACCAGCTGAAAGAAGCGGGTGCGCAGGGAATCCTGGTGATTCCGATTGAAAAAATGATATTGTAAATCATCGTATATGAAGATTTTAATTAACCCTCCGAAAAGCCAATGGGAGGTAATCCTGGGTCGGCCGGTGGTGAAAGGTAATGCCACCGAAGAAAAGGTTTCCGCAATGCTGAACGACCTGCAGAAATCAGGTTGGGATGAGGTGAACAGGCTCTGTCT
>JBBQOG010000178.1:0-7003 GCA_038330665.1 Bacteroidales bacterium | reverse complement strand
ACAGCACATTCGACAGTGTCAGTACATTAAATAACCTCACGAGGCAAATTGAGCTATTCCATTCAAAATATAAAATATTGATATTGCCACCGGTGGATATTATCCCTTTTGAGGTATTAAAAAAAGCCAAAGATTTCTATGAACTGGGTGGTACGGTGATCGCCTGGCAGCGGATTCCCGGCCGGTCGGCCCGATTTGAGCACACCGATGCCGAAGTACAGGATATCTCCATAGGGTTATGGAAAACTTTACATCCGCAAGCTTCTGAAGCTCCTGTCAATACCAACAGCCAGGGGGGTAAAAACCTATTTCATTGCGGCTACTGACGAAGAACCCATTGCAGAGAATCTTCAGAAGATTTTGAAAAACAGCCGGATCGCTTCTGATTTCGAAGTCACCGCCGGGGAATTTGGTAACTGGACCCATTACAATCACCGGGTACGTATGGGAATGGACATATTTATGATCTGGAACGGCAGCTTCGAATCGAAAGAGTTCACGGCACGCCTGACTGCGAAGGGATTTCCGGAGATATGGAATCCGACAACCAAAACCATCCGTCCGGCCATTTTTACGCGGATTTCTGACAATCAGGTTGATGTGAAAATAAATCTGAATCGGGAGGAGTCGGTTTTAATTGTTTTCAATCCAAATGGCAACAGACTAAAGGATTGACTTTCAAAACAAAAGGCATGTCGGTTGTACGGATTGCCTGAATAAAATTGAAAACAGGGATCACCGAACTGGCTTCGGTAACTCCCATCGGCACCACCAATTCAAGTGGCTTTACCGCTTTGCCGCGTGGTAATCGCGGAGCTACCCTTGGGGGTTTTGGAAATTTTGGGACCGCAGATCATAATTGGACCTCCACCGATGTGTAAAGGATTAGTCAACTTCTGATTTAATCCGTAATTTGTGCTCCATGATCAGAATCAGGAAAATAGCGAACCCTTTTTTGGAAGTTAATACAAAAAAGATCGAGGAAGTTAAGGAAATAATAAAAGCTCAGTTTCCCGCGATACCCGACAATAAAGCATCAGAATTTATCGATCAGTTAACGGATCCGCTTAAATACAAATCCCTTACGTTATTATTCGTTTCGGAAAACATCCATGATAAGCTGGAAGGCTTTGCCATTTTAATGTACATGCCCGACCTTCATTTTTGTTTCCTGGATTTTATTGCCATTGCGGATGTAAAAACTTCTTCCGGTATAGGAGGAGCATTGTATGAAAGAGTCAGAGAGGAAGCCGTTTCATTAAAAGCAAAAGGATTGTTTTTTGAGTGTTTACCGGATGATCCGGCTTTGTGCTGTGGGGAAACAAAAGTATTGCAAAATAAGAAAAGGCTGGCCTTTTATGAAAAATTCGGAGCCCGACCAGTTATAAACACCAAATATGAAACTAAGGTAAAACAAGAGGAGGATTGTCCCCCTTACCTCGTTTTTGATGGTCTTGGCCAGAATGAAATCATTAAAAAGGCGCAGCTTAAATTAATTATCAGGGCGATAATCGAAAGAAAGTATAGTAACTATTGTGATGAAAAATACATTAAAATGGTTACGGATAGTGTGAAAGACAGCACACTGCAATTAAGGCCCCCGGTCTATTATAAAAAAGCCGTTAAAGCGCCAATCGAAGAAATTCTGAATAAGAACCAAATTTCCATTTATATCAATGATAAACACGCCATCCATCATATAAAAGAACGAGGATACGTGGAGTCACCGGTGCGGATAAACCACATCAGGAAAGAACTTAACAAAACCGGTATATTTGTGGCCGGGAAGACTTTTGAATATCCGGAAAAGATGATTTTAAATGTACATGATAAGGGGTATTTTAATTATTTTAAAACTGTTTGCAAAAACATTGCTCCAGGCAAATCCGTTTATCCATATGTTTTCCCGATTCGTAATGCAGTAAGGGCACCTAAGGAATTACTGGTGAGAGCCGGATATTATTGCTTTGATACCTTTACCCCCATTAATAAAAATGCCTTTTTAGCTGCCAAGGCTGGTGTTAATTGCGCATTGTCTGCCACCGATGAGCTGGTTTCCGGAAGGTCCAGTGCATATGTGCTGACTCGTCCGCCGGGTCATCATGCGGAAAGGTCAGCATTCGGAGGATTCTGCTATTTTAATAATTGTGCCATTGCAGCCGACCGGTTAAGTAAAATTGGAACCGTAGCCATTATGGACATCGATTATCATCATGGGAATGGCCAACAGCAAATTTTTTATAAGCGAAAAGATGTTTTAACCCTTTCTGTACACGGGCATCCTTCCTTTGCTTATCCCTATTTTTCGGGGTTTGAAGATGAGAAAGGTGAAGCGGGTGGCATCGGATTTAATTACAATTTTCCCCTGGCGGAGAATATTTCATATGATACCTATTATAAAATACTATTAAAATGTGTCAAAACAATTAAAAAGTTTAATCCTTCATTTTTGATTATTGCCCTTGGGCTCGATACCGCAAAAAATGATCCGACAGGAACGTGGGGCTTTATTTCCGAGGATTTCTTTAAAACAGGTAAATTACTGGGCCATATGAAGCTGCCCACCTTGATTATTCAGGAAGGCGGGTACCATACCCATTCATTGGGCATTGTTGCCAGGCACTTTTTTATGGGATTTCATCAAAGCAGATATTCTGATCAATCATGATAATAGAAACCGAAAGACTCCGGTTGCAACCGCTGACCTACGATCAACTTTTAAAATACATAAAGGCCGATCATTCCCTGGAAAGGGAACTGCATCTGAATGAAACCACCGGGACCATTTCAACTGAGCTTCAAGAAGCGCTGGAACAGACCATATTGCCTAACGTGGCCGACCCGGCAAAAGACTACTTATACTCGACGCTTTGGACCCTTATTTCGAAAAAGGAAAACAAAATGGTCGGGGATATCTGTATCGTTGGAGAACCGAATGAAAAGGGAGAAATTGAAATCGGCTATGGAACTTATGAGGAATTCAGAGGCAAGGGCTACATGACAGAAGCCGTAAGCGGATTAGTTAAATGGGCAGAATCTCAACCCGGGGTACTGTCGGTTATAGCTTCGACAGAGAAGGATAACATCTCCTCATTTACGATTTTGGAAAAGAATCGTTTCACAAAAGTTGGTGAGACGGAAAGCTTGTTTAATTGGAAATTAACTATTAATCGCCATCCTGACAATACGCTTAGGCAGAGTAAGTATTAGGCAACGCAAAAAATGAATTTAACATGGAAACAAATATCGATACTCATTCAATAGATAACATTGAGCTGGTTTACCTTAAAATGGTAGACTATGAAGAAATAAAGAAGGCCATGATAGAAGCCTATTCCAATATGCCCGAAGCATACTGGAATGAGCACCATATCAGAACATTGATTGAGAAATTCCCCGAAGGACAAGTGGGAATTAAGGTTGATAATGAGCTTGCGGGTTGTGCATTGTCCATTATTGTTGATTATTCAAAATTTGATGACAAGCATACTTACAGGGAGATAACAGGGGCTTATACATTTGATACGCACACCACAAATGGCACTAAATTATATGGCATAGATGTTTTTATAAGGCCCAAATTTCGGGGGTTGCGCATTGGGAGGCGATTATATGATTACAGAAAGGAGCTTTGTGAAAAGTTAAATCTTAAAGGAATCGTTTTTGGCGGACGAATCCCGAATTACCATCAATATTCGAACACCTTGTCACCTCGCGAATACATTGACAAAGTCCGGAAAAAAGAAATTAATGACCCGGTCTTAAATTTTCAATTATCAAACGATTTTCATCCGGCAAGAGTGATACAGGGATATCTTGAAGGAGACAAAGAATCAAAAGAATTTGCAGTACTGCTGGAATGGGATAACGTATATTATGAGAAAAAAACTAATTCAGCTTTAACAAAGAAATCCGTTGTCAGACTGGGATTGATACAATGGCAAATGAGGCTGTACAAAGATTTTGAAGAACTGATGCAGCAAGCGGAGTATTTTATTGATGCGGTATCGGGCTATCGGTCAGATTTTGCATTATTTCCTGAATTTTTCAATGCTCCCTTAATGGCTGAATACAATCATCTTTCAGAATCAGAAGCGATTAGAGTGCTGGCAGGATATACGGAGAAAATTACCAAGCGATTCGCGGAACTGGCCATATCTTACAACATTAACATCATTACCGGAAGCATGCCTGAGCTCGTGAATAATAACCTTTACAATGCGGGATACTTATGCAAAAGAGACGGCGGCGTAGAAAGATTTGAAAAATTGCACATTACCCCTGATGAGGCTAAAGTATGGGGTATGCAGGGAGGAAATACTATTCGAACCTATGACACCGATTGTGGAAGAATCGGAATATTGATTTGTTATGATATTGAATTTCCGGAACTAAGCAGAATGTTGGCAGCGGAAGGCCTCGATATTTTATTTGTTCCCTTTTTAACGGATACACAAAACGGATATTCCAGAGTGAGGAACTGCGCACAGGCCAGGGCTATTGAAAATGAATGCTTTGTGGCCATTGCAGGTAGTGTGGGAAACCTGCCAAAAGTTCATAACATGGATATTCAATATGCGCAATCGATGGTATTAACCCCCTGCGATTTTTCATTCCCGACCAACGGAATAAAGGCTGAAGCCACGCCGAATACCGAAATGATTCTGATTGCCGATGTGGACATTGATTTGTTGCGTGAATTAAACCAGTTTGGCAGCGTACGAAATCTGAAAGACAGAAGGACCGATTTGTATTCCGTTCTGCGAAAGTACTAAGGTGCGCACTCCGACTTATCACTGCCTGGTAGACTAAATCTCCGGCAAGGTGAAATTAAACCGGCTGCCATGGCCCAGACTACTCGAAAAGGTGAATTCTCCTTGCATCTTGTTTACAAATTGAGGCCGGGGGTGGGGCAATCTATGGTCTAATTTTTGAGGAAGGAATGCCACCAAGCCCTCGTTTCCCCCAAAGTAAATATCCCCGGATGCCGGATAATATTTGGTTAAACCCAGTTTGGTGCTCAGCCAGAGATTGCCCATCGAATCTTCAACCATCCCGACGATATAATTATTGATCAGTCCGTCTTTGGTGGAAATCGTTTTAATCCATCCTTTATCCGCTTCAAATTGCATCAGCCCATTATCGGTTCCAGCCCATAAACGGCCGCTGGAATCTTCCAGCAAAGAGAGGATGGACAAAGTGGGGAAGTAATACGGTTTACTTAAACTATCATATCGGGTGAAAGCTCCATTCCCAGCATTAAATTGGTACAGACCATCTGTGGTGGAGCCCACCCATGTTCTTTTTCCCCTGTCAATTAGAATGCTTCTAACGGATGTGGGCGCGGCAAATCTCGATGGGTCTGAAGACTGGTTTTGGCGAACCATCTTCAGTCGGTCCAGATCAAAGACAAACAAACCCAATGCGGTGGCCAACAGAAGCTCGTGATCATTCGCAGGGGAGATTTCATTAACAGAACAGGGCATCAATTTGGGTTGTGAAGAAAAACCTGATAAATAATCGTACTGCCGGATGTGGCCCTTTTCTTTGTCAAAAAAAGTCAGCTTTCCTTCCTGATCCCCAAGAATCAAAATAGCCGGATCAGATGGATGAGGTGCGATCGAAAAGATTACCTCCTTCGACAAAAAATAATCCCTTTTAAGGGTTTTCCGGTTGATACGGTTTAATCCGTTATACCCTCCTGTAAAGAGATATTTTTCATCGCCCCATATGCACCTCACTTCTTCCACATCCATGCTGTTAGCCCCGGAACTGTTTTTGGAATATGCTTCAAAAAGTTGCAAACCGGGATAGTGATAATCCAAGCCATTGCCATTGGTGCCCGCCCAAAGAATTCCATCATCCGACCGGAAAAGTGAAACGATGGAATGATACTCATTAATTCCCAGGCGATCCTTGTTTGGAATCAACTCCAGCCTCTCCTCCTTAATATGGAATAATTGCAACCCGCTGATGGTGGTGCCCATCCATAGTGAATCCGCTCCCTGCATGAGCATATCATACGAATTCGTGCCCGGAAACAATCTGCTAAACGGTTGCGTATAGGCCTTTGAAGTGTGGGTTTTCAGGTTGAACCGGTACAAATAATTATCCCATGCGGAAATCCACAGGTCCGGATAAGGACCCGCCACCATTCGCAATATAATCTCAAAATTATTTTTTAGCGAGGGATCCTCTGTGGTAAAGCTTTCAACCACCCCTTTCCCGGGAAGGTACTTCAGCAGCCCGTAGCCATAACTACCGAGCCAGAAACAACTATCCGCTTTAATTATATCACGAATATTAACGGGTGCCCCATCGGATTCCGGGACCGTTACCGGGAGAACCTCAGCTGTCAGGTCGCTTAACCCAATTTTGAAGATGCCTGCTTTACCCGCAGCGGCATACAGTACATTTTTATTATCAATCAGTATCCGAAAAATGTCCGTAGACGACACATCTTCCCCCAAGGCATTGAAGAATTTCGGCTGATAATACTCTTTCGTTCGGGGATCATATCTGTACAGTCCGTCATATCGGGTTCCGATGGATGAAAAGGGTTGGGGAACCTATTCACGGGCCACCAAGGTGAGCAAATTCACACGATTGCCAGAATTATAAGGTCATTTAAAACGGTATCCGATGGCAATTCTGAAGTATCGGTTCCGGATCGTTTCGTAATCGGATAACAAATCATTGAGCGCATATTTGTATTCCGGTTTGATGATCCATTCATTGGGGCCCATAGGAATCCGGATGCCAAAACCCAAGGACCATCCAAAAGTATGTTTCAAATGGGCGGGTCCCTGTACTAAGGTATCCGGAACAGTCACATAGGGTGGATAAAAATGATAGGTCCCGCTCCGTGTTGATTTTAACATCAGATCGGCAAACCCTCCGCCTTCCATAAAAAAGTGGGATTTTGCACCGATATTCAGACGAATACCCAACGGAACCGAGAGGCAATTGGAATGATAGGATTCATCGGTAAAATGCGAAAAAT
>JBBQOG010000177.1:0-7014 GCA_038330665.1 Bacteroidales bacterium | reverse complement strand
GGTCAAGCCCATCACACACAGCAAGAGTAGGCAGAGATGCTTTTTCATCAGAAACACTTTGTGTTTTATAAATTATCACAAGTTTACAAAAGTTATACATTTGATCGATGATCAAAGGGCAACTTAAACGTTTTCTGCTATCAGGATTTCTGTTGGTTTCGTTCCTGCTTTTCACCGGAGCCTATCATAAATTCTATGTATCAATCACTCAGGTGGATATCAATACAGATACGCATAAACTTGAAATTTCGGCACGGGTGTTTACCGATGACCTGGAATCATCTATCCTGGCATTAACCGGGAAAAAGCTGAACATGGGTACCGTAAAGGAGATCCCCGGAGCTGATTCCGTTCTGTTTACTTTTATAAGAGGTGAACTTGCTATGAGTCAGGATGGGAATCCATTGATAATTAAATTTGTAGGAAAAGAAGTAGAATCTGATGTAACGTGGATTTATCTGGAAAGCGTTACGGGTATTTCGATGAGCCAGCCCCTGATCATCCGAAACGCGATGCTTCATGACCGGTTTCCCGATCAGAAGAATATTGTAAACCTCCGGTTCGGAAAGCTAACCTCCAGCCAGATCCACACCAAAGGGAAGCCGGAATACGCCTATCCGTTGAATTAGTCGGGAAGGATTCCCTTGGTCACGAAAATGGGCCGGATGATTTTCCGAAGGGATTTCAGGTTTCCCAGGAACCAGAGCCCGGTGATTCCGGTAATGATTCCAAATAGGAGTAGTGTAAGCGGGATGCCGATGCCGCTGGCCAGTGTTCCGGCCAGCAGGTTGCCGAACGGGGTGGTGCCCATCAGGGCCATGGCGTAAAAGCTCATTACCCGGCCGCGCTTGTCTTCATCGGTGATCGTTTGCAAAAGAGTGTTTACAGAGGAAAGCATGAGGATCATCGAGAGTCCGCCTAAATAACAAACCACGAGCGAGAAATGCAGGTAATGGGTAGCCGAGGCGAGCAGAATGGAGAGCGCCAGGGAACCGATACTCAGGGAAATGATCCGGTCGAGACCGATTACCGTTCGGCGGGCGGCCATATACAGGGCAGCTGTCAGCGCGCCGGCACCCAGGGCCGACATGAGATATCCGAGGGTATCGGCACCCCCGTGCAGGATCTCCTTGGCGTAAGCGGGCATCAGTACAATAAAGGGCAATCCGGCCAGAGAGATGCTGGCCAGCAGAATGATCAGTGTGCGGATGGGCACCGACCGGAACGTGTAGTGCAACCCGTCGGTGAAACTTTTTCGGAAATTGGCAGTCCGGGAGGCCATCTGCCGCAGCGGGATTTTAATGAACATCAGCGCCGCAATAACCGCCAAAAAACTGATGGTGTTGATCAGGAAGCAGATCCCTTCACCCACGGCGGCAATAACGATACCGGCAATGGCCGGACCGATCAGCCTCGCCCCGTTGAAGATGGCTGAATTCAGGGCAATTGCATTTCCAAGATCGGCCGGGTTGTCGATCAGGTCGATCACCAGGGATTGCCGGGCGGGCGCATCGAAGGCGGAAATGATCCCCGAAATCACGCTGAGCACAATAATTTGCCACACTTGAATCAGGTTCAGTAAAACCAGCAGGGTCATGACCAGGGCCTGGAGCATGTAGAAAAACTGCGTGAGCTTCAGGATCGTCAGGCGGTTGCGCCGGTCGGTAACCACCCCGGTAAACGGTGACAGTATAAAGGTTGGAATCTGACTGGTGAATCCGATCAAACCCAGTAGAAACACGGATCCGGTGAGGCGGTATATCAACCAGCTCAGTGCGATGTTCTGCATCCAGGTACCGACCATCGAGATCCCCTGACCGGCAAAATAGAGCCGGTAATTCCGCGAATGGAGCGAAGCGAAAATACTGCTGAGTGCCATGTCGTAAAAATAGCAATTATCAAGCTTACTCATTAGGAAAAACCGCATCAGAAAATAAACAACTAATAAATTAGTTGGACAACTAAAACATTAGATTATCTTTGTTTTCTCAAACCAATCAAAAAGTGGAATATGAAAAAAATTAAGTGGATGCTGGTGATTGCCCTTCTTTCCCTATCAGTATACCTGTTGCTTGACTGCCAGACCGTAAGCATGGATAAAAAGGCATACCTCAAGGAGGTTCTGGCCAGGATGGACACCATCCGTTCGGCCACCTATTTCAGCATATCTTCGGCCAGTGCACCGGGCGATACCTTGTCATTCTCGGAGCCACGGAGGCAGTTTTTCCGTGAATTCGTCAATCCGGATGACAGTGATCAGGAAATTACCGATGCGATCAACAGATTGCTTTAATTTCCGTTATTCAGGTGAAGCAGTTTATTCAGGCGAAACTTTCGCCTGGAATCCTGAAGGATCCAGAAAATTACGGCACTGATCAGCGCTGCGAAAAAGCACCAGACCGAAGTGAGGTACCGGGTGAAAAACAGAGCAGTTATCGCGCAGGAAAAGAACATCAGGATACCCAGGATATGCGTTCTCCGGATGCTGGAAATGAAGAGCGGTGTGATGGTGACCAGCAGGTAAACGGCTAAAGCGGGGAGGGAAAGCCATTCAGGAAATTCACTGTTATACAGGATATGATAACCCACGATTTGCGGAGTCACCGAAAAACGAATTAAACAGAAAGTGTAATAAGCCGACAGGCCTATGCCCGCTCCGAGAAAAAACCAGAGTGCCTTTTTCCTTTTTCTATTGGTTTCCATCAGCAAAACCGAAAGCGGTATGAGCGACGGCCAGAGCACATCGGCCATCACCAGGAAAACATATTTGCTCAATCCGAACATCAAACGGTAATCTTCATTCCGAAGTGCCAGCCATAAAAATCCTTCGGTAAATTGCTGGATACCGAAAAATATCGGGATAAAGGCAAAAACGAGCTGCGTGGGTTTATGGACTTTCGTCACGGTAACTACTCCGATGGTCAGGATGATGACGCCTCCGGCAAAACTGGCTTCAGGGGAAAAACACATTTGTTTTTCTTATAATGGTAGTCTAATTAAATGGATATAGCCCGATAATTTTCCTCACCGTTATGACTACCCCCGTCCTTATGGGTGGAGCTTCCCGGGTGGCGATACGTTGATGAGTGAAGCGCTGATGGGCATGATGCTCGGCATCTTTACTCCCGAAAGCACTGCAGCTTATGCGCCGAGTAAGCTGTGAGGCTTTAAGGAATGGATCAAACCGGCAGAACCACCGTGAACTCGGTGAAATTTCCTTCTTCGGTTTCAACCTTAAATTCGCCGCCGTGCCCTTTCGTGACGATATCGTACGCAAGTGATAAACCCAGACCGGTTCCTTCGCCAGTTGGTTTGGTGGTAAAAAAGGGCTGAAAGATTTTATCCAGCGCTTTTTTCGGTATTCCGGTGCCGTTATCTTTTACCTTGATTTCAACCAGGTTGCCGATTTTTTTGGTGGAAACGGTTAAGGTGGGTTCATACGGCTGTATCGCTGTAATATCTTCAGGATCAATCAATAGCCTTTCTTCAGAAGCGATCAGTTTTGACTTTTCATTCACCGCATAAAACGCATTTGAAAATAAATTCAGCATCACCCTACCGATATCCTGTGGAATCGCATGAACTTTCTCGATCGATTTATCAAAATCCGTGACGATGGTGACTTTGAATGATTCATCCTTGGCCCGCAGGCCATGATAGCTCAACCGCAAATATTCATCGGCTAACGCATTTATATTGGTGGGTTCTTTAGTTCCGCTGCTGACGCGGCTATGCTGCAGCATGCCCTTTACCGTGGCATCGGCGCGTTTTCCGTGCTGATGGATCTTATTAAGATTTTGCTTTAAATCATCTGCAATCGCAAGGGCTTCCTCTTGCCTTCCCTGAATTAATTCCTCTTTCATTTCATCAATCAGCTCGCTGCTCAACTCCGAAAAATTGTTTACAAAATTCAGTGGATTCTGAATTTCATGGGCGATGCCCGCCGTAAGCTCACCCAGCGAGGCCATCTTTTCAGATTGGATAAGCTGTGTTTGAGTGGAGCGCAATTCATTGAGCGTGTTTTCGAGTTCTTCTTTTTGTTCGGTAAGTTCAGCTGTTCGTGCAACAACCATTCCCTCCAGTTCCACCTTTCGCAAGGCTATCGCCCTGTTTTCCTCATCTTCTTTTTTTCTCTTAATGCGTTCTTTTTCGGCTGCTTTAAATTGCCGGTTATGACTGTATAACAGGGCTGCAACCCACATATAGGTTAATCCCTTTGCATTATCAAAGTAGGATTTATTGGTGGTAAAAAAATCTGAATTGATGAGAGCAGTCAAGTCGCTGACAAGCGTTACCAGCACATAGGGAACAAATGCAAGAATGAACAGGCGAAATACCCGGAACTCCTGCTTCTGGAAAGCAATGTAAATAAATGCGACCAGGCACACGTGCCAGATCCATTTGGTAATGGATTCGTCGGGAAGAGCTACTGATACCGAAAAAAGAATGACCGAAAAAACCAGGATGTAGTTGAACAGTTTCACCCATTGAGGGAATAAATTCGCCTTGCTGTATTTTCGAAATTGAGTGGCAAGAATGATGCTGACCAGAAAAGAACCAAATGAAACCGACATAGTAATGCTTGGATAAATTCTTACTGGGTTTTTATTTCTTTATGATGTTCTTAATTACGGTACTTCCATCCTGGCTAATAATTTTCAGATAATAGGATCCGGAGGGGTGGGTCTTTAGGTTGATTGACTGGCTTGCGGCCGTTATCTTCTGATCAAGTATCTTTTCGCCCAATGCATTGAATATTTCCAGATGGGAATTTGCCGGCAAACCGATTAGCTCAAAGATCCCGCTTCCGGGGTTCGGGAAGATCCGGATTTTGGAGCTCAGCACTTTTTCATCCGTTCCGGTGGCCAGTGGTGGAATGATATGGCTGTAGTTTACATCCTGCTCTCCGTTAAAGGTGTTGGCCCAGGCCAGGTGAGCTCCGGTGCTGTCGGATACCATATCCAGGTAATCGCCAAGCTTGTTTTGGTTCGGGTAGCCCACATGGGGATCGAAGGAGGTGGATAATTTTTCGTTTGCCGACCAGGTAACTCCCTGATCGGTGGAGAAGGAATAGTAAAGCGCCGAGGAATCGGTACCGGCCGGGGCATCACGGGTATCCAGCCATATCACGTCGATCCGGCCGGTGGGAGCCACCGACATCGTTCCAAACCATTGGGTGTTTTTCGCAGATTCGTCATCGTTGATCCTTAGCGGTGCGCTCCAGGTGAGTCCGCCGTTCGTACTCCTGGAAAACATCACATCGCAGGGGTCGCCGTTGGAGGTTCGGGTAAGCGAAGCCAGGAGGTACACATTCCCTTTGCCTGGACCATCGGAATGATCCACATCAATGTTCACCTGACCGTTGAGTCCGACCGGGTTAACGTTTCCCCATCCGCCGGGGTTCCCATCCATATAAACGTATGCAGGGGCGTCCCAAACAATGAGGGAATCGCGCTCCCGGGCATTGACCGATTTGGCCACCACCAGGCTGTCTGGCTTGCCGCAAGCCCCGCCAATGAACAATTCTCCGGAATTTCCCACGGCCATCGTGCACCAGTAGGGGGCCCCGTCGACAATGATGCAGTTCTCATAGTGGTCGCCTCCATCCGCAGAGCGCGTAAAGAATCCGGGATTGCAGGTGCTGAAAAACAGGGACCAGGTGGAATAAATAAATCCCCGGCCGATATCGGTCGTCCGGTCGATCACCATCCACTGCTTATCGCCACCGCCTGCAGCGGTTCCTTCATCCCAGGCCGATCCGCCGGTGTGGCTCCTGAATACCTTGCAGAAATAATCAGGGAAATTAGTCAGGCTGTTATAATAGAAATTCCCGTCGGCATCGATGTCAAGCACGGGATCCGAGCGGAAAATACCCGGCTCTATCACTCCGGGAAAGGTCCAGGTTCGGCCGCCATCGGTAGAATAGGCCCATCCGGCCTGCCGGAAATTACTGGCTACATTATCGAACTGCCGCCAGCCGATCACCATTTCGAGCGGGTTTAATGGATTCACGGCAATGCTGGGTTCATTGCCAGCATCCCCCACGATATTTTGCCCCCCGGCATTCACGTTCACCTGGGTGGTGAAAACCGTGGTGGTCACCGATTTTGTTTTTGGGGAAATTGTGAACTGATAGGCAGGCGAGGTTTTTTTGTTCTGCCAGGCATTGGGCAGATAGGGATCGTCCATCGTTTCATGATGCATCTGTTTGGCCTGTTCAACCGAAAGCCCGGTTTTCTGACCGGAAACGGGCGAAGGAACCACCAGGGACAGGGAGGTCAGAATCAGTATGAATGGCAGTATGATTTTCATTTGATCGCTTAATTATTCACTCAAAGATTGGCATTAATCACGGAATTTCAATCCACAACGGTTTACATCCCGATATTTTAGAAAGACCCGAAAATCCTCATAGTTTTGTCTCAAAGGACTTTTAATCCTGAAATTGATGACTATGATGAAAAATTACCTCTCCAAAATGGTTCTCCTGATTTCCTTCCTGATGGTTTGTTTCCATGTGGGTGCACAATCGTTGGAAAAGGGATTTTCCAACCCGCCGGATGAAGCGCGGCCGAGGGTTTACTGGTGGTGGCTGTACAATCGGGTCGACAAGGCGGGGATTACCCGGGATCTGGAAGAGTTCCGCGCTAAAGGGATCAGTGGGGTTAACCTGATCTGTACGGGCGGATATGCCGGCAAAGGTGCCCTTTTAGGAGTGGAGTGGCTGGGCACCGAATGGCGTGAGCTTTTCCGCCATGCTATCAGGGAAGCCAAACGGCTGAATATTGAAATCGGCTTTAATATGGCCGGCGGCTGGACAATGATGGGTCCATGGGTCACCCCCGACAATGCCATGAAAAAAGTGGTACACTCCGAGGTGAAAGTTTCGGGTCCCCAGAAGTTCGATGACACGCTTCCTGAACCAGAAACCTTAGAAGGGTACTACCACGATATACGGGTACAGGCTTTCAGGGTAGCGGGCGATTCAAAAAGCGCCGACCCGGCGACGTTGGT
>JBBQOG010000176.1:0-7067 GCA_038330665.1 Bacteroidales bacterium | reverse complement strand
TAGTGGCCCCGAACCGGCGCGGTCTGCCCGGATTTGGTCAGGAATGGCTCGAAGAGATTTCGGGCGACTATGGCGGGCAGAATATGCTTGATTATTTCTCTGCCATCGACACCGTTGCCGCAGAACCTTATGTAGATAAAGACCGACTGGGAGCGGTAGGGGCTTCCTACGGCGGGTTCAGCGTTTATTGGCTGGCCGGCCACCACAACGGGCGGTTCAAAGCCTTTATCGCCCATGATGGAATCTTTAACCTGGAATCCAACTACCTCGAAACAGAAGAGTTGTGGTTCGTAAACTGGGACCTCGGCGGAGCCTATTGGGATAGCACAAATATTGTTGCTCAGCAAAGTTATGCCGCTTCACCGCACAAGTTCGTCGACAAGTGGGATACACCGATTCTGGTCATCCACGGAGAAAAAGACTATCGGATTTCTTATACTCAAGGAATGCAGGCCTTTAATGCCGCCAGACTCAGAAACATTCCTGCCCGGTTGCTGCTTTTTCCGGAAGAGAACCACTGGGTTCTTTCGGCACAAAACGGCATCCTGTGGCAACGGGAGTTTTTTGGCTGGCTCGACAAGTATCTTAAAGAATAATTTCAGTCGGTGGGTAAGGTTTCCAGAAAATCGGCGAGCGGTTTAGGAAAAGGATAGCTCGAAATCTCTTCTTTTGTAACGGACAAAAGAGTCGTTTCGTCAGGTTTATATCCTGCGTTTCTGAGGCTGTAAAATCGGATGTCCAGATTTTTATGCGAAAGCTGATGTTTGATCCGGTATATCTCGGAAGGGCTGTCAGCTGTAATACCCCAGAGTTCCCGACATTCCGCCACCAAAGAATCCTGGTCAAGATCACCCTCAAGCATGGGCAATTCGTACATGCCTTCCCAAATACCTTTCCCCTGGCGTTTCCGGATCAATATCTGATCGCCGGTCTGCACCAGGAAATAATTCAGGATGGATCCGGCATTCTTTTTTGCCGGCTTTTTCAGCGGGAATTCTGTTTCACGCATCATTTTGTGAGCCCTGCAAAAATCCTTTAATGGACAATCAGGGCACATGGGCAACCTTGGTTTGCAGATAGTGGCTCCCAGGTCCATCATCGCTTCATTAAAATCACCCGGACGATCCGCACTGATCAGCTCTTGCGCCAACTGCTTAAACCGCCTTTTTCCGGCAGGAGAATCAATCGGAAGGAATTCTGCAAACAGGCGGCTCAAAACCCGGTACACATTCCCATCCACAGCAGCATGTACCTGGTTGAAACAGATGGAAGCAATGCAGGACGCCGTGTAATCCCCAATCCCCTTGAGTGTTCGTATCGAATCAAAAACATCCGGGAATTTGCCCCCCATCTGGTCCTGAATCAACCGGGCGGTATATAGCATATTGCGTGCCCGTGAATAGTAACCGAGTCCCTGCCATAACCGCAATACTTCATCCTCATCGGCAGATGCCAGTGAAGCCAGCGTCGGAAAACGCGCAACAAAACGCAGGTAGTATCCGGTACCCTGCTCGATACGGGTTTGCTGAAATATTATTTCTGATACCCAGATGATATAGGGATCATGATTTCCTCTCCACGGTAACGGCCGGGCATTTTGGTCGTACCAGCTCAATAATTGCGTGGCAATTTCCAATTACTTCCCGGATTTAGTAATTAGCACACAATGCGTTACCAGAACTTCAGTCATATTGAGCCCCTGACAGATTCCTTTCAGGACGACTTTATCCCCCACCGAAGGAATACAATTATCATCATAAATCGAGTTCCTGAGTGTACATTTCACGGCGAACATATCCTTACCTAACATGGCAAACCCCTTACCGGATGCAGAAACCTCACCTTCCATGACCACCGGTTTTCCGGCCAATCGCAACCAGGCCCCGGTAGGATCATTGGTGAAATCTTCGAAAATTTCAGTCGCGGAATAATTCCCCACCGGCAATTGTTTCAGCATATTCAGGTAGGGTGGAAGGAAGACCCGGACCGTAATACCGGCCAGAATCACGAGCAATACTGCCAGGATCCATCGGGTTCTTTTCACGGGATAAACAGGTGTTTTCTTAGCACTATCAATAATTGCCTTGCATCAAAAGGTTTAACCAAACACTCCTTGCCCCCGGCAGCCAGAATCCGCTCTTTCAACCCTTCATAGGAATAAGCGGTATAAGCGATAATCGGAATCTTCGGGGATATCGCATGAATTTCACTGGTCGCCGAATAACCATCCTTAACCGGCATCTGAATATCGGTAATTATCAAATTGATATCTATTCCTGACTTGCAAATATCCACTGCCTCCTGCCCATTAACCGCCCAAAGAATCTGAACTCTTGTTTTTCTTAAGGCTTCCGCCAGAAACATGTAATTAATATCAATGTCCTCCGCAATCAGAAAGATCAGGGAGCTCCAATCATAACGGAGCACCCGTTCATTATAATCCTTCAGGTGGTATGACTTCTCCATTTTTACTCCTTCAGTTCATTTTCGGGCAAACGACATCCGATCCCCGGGCTCAAGCCGGTTAAGGGCACAGAATCCGGCATTGACTTCCACCACGTATTTTGCCGGAAAATCAGATGGGATCGAAACTTCATTCAGCGTCGCCACATTTTCATGAATCCGGACGATGTTCTTTTTCGCATCAAGATAGATAATATCGAGTGGCAGGTACGTGTTTTTCATCCAAAATGACCGTTGATCCTCATCCTCGAAAATAAACAACATGCCCTGATTGAGCTCCATTTGACGTCTGTACATCAGGCCCCGTTCCCTTTTTCCATCATCATCGGCAATCTCGATATCAATTTTCGCCAGCTCGGTACTGTCAGGCTTAAAAAAAATCAACTCTCCCTGCTTCATAAACTGCGGTTCTGAGGAAGCAGATGTCGCGGAACTAATCTTATTTGAGAGCATCCTTTTTTCAGTTCTGCCGGGTGAATAAACGATTGCCATGATAATTATAACAAACAGTAGGACTGCGATATACAAAGCCGGTTTACCTTTCGATTTCCGGTAATTGCTATAGATCCCGGATTTAGGTTTTCCTTTTTCCCGAATATTCACCATAATATAAGTTTGTGTGAAGATACCAATTTTACCTTTGTTGGAGAAAAATGAAAAAATGCCCCTTCAAAAAGTCCTGATTGAAGAATTAAACAGCCTGGGTCATAATCATGACCCTTTCCTGTTCATCATTGACTTTGAGGCTTTGTCCCCAATGGTATACCGGTTGAATGATATTCCACCGGAGGTCCGTTACTCCTTTCCGGGACCTCATTCCGATGCGATTTCGTCCGGATTGACCCCCGACCTGTTTTTAAAACGAAGACCGGTATCTTTTGAAATTTATCAAAAAGCGTTTGACCAGGTGATGTTTCACCTGAAGCAGGGCAACTCTTATCTGGTCAACCTGACCTTTCCCACACCGGTGGAAACCAGCCTTTCACTCACCGGGATTTTCGAACGGAGCGAGGCTCCTTTCAAACTCCTTGTTGATAAAAGGTTTGTGGTTTTTTCACCGGAGCCTTTCATACGCATCCGCGACGGCATGATCTCTGCCTATCCAATGAAAGGTACCATTGATGCCTCCATTCCCAATGCGGAGGCCCGGGTTTTGATGGACCCGAAAGAATCAGCGGAGCACAACACCATTGTCGATCTTATTAGAAATGATTTAAGCAAAGTTGCCAACCAGGTTGAAGTGATTCAGTACCGGTATATCGAACGCCTGAAAACACTCGATAAAGAGATCCTGCAGGTAAGTTCTGAAATTCAGGGAAAACTCCCGGATGGTTACGAATCCAGAATCGGAGATATCCTGAACGACCTTCTACCGGCAGGCAGCGTTTCAGGTGCTCCCAAAATAAAGACTTTGGAAATCATCCGAGAAGCGGAACAACAGCCGCGTGGGTTCTATACCGGGGTTTTCGGTATCTTCGACGGCAAGAATCTTGACAGTGCCGTAATGATCCGTTATATCGAGGAAACCGAGAGCGGTCGGCAATACAGAAGCGGCGGAGGAATCACCCATCTCAGTGATCCGCTATCCGAATACAGGGAATTAGTCGACAAAGTATACCTACATATCAAACGTGAAAATTAATATCACTTTAACTGCCGGAAATGTCCATGAAAAGGACCTGACCGGTAAAATCGCAGTCGTGATTGATGTGCTGCGAGCTACATCGGTTATGGCAACCGCACTGTCAAACGGAGCCCGGTGGGTTAAAGCCGTAGAATCCATTGACGAAGCTAACCGGCTAAGATCAAATGATGTTCTTCTCGGTGGGGAACGTCATGCCCATCCAATCGACGGATTCGATTTCAGCAACTCCCCGCTGGAGTATACACCCCAAAGGGTACATGATAAGGGTATCATTCTTACCACGACCAATGGAACACTTGCCATTTCGAAATGCGGAAGGGCAGATGAGGTGATTGCAGGCTCATTTTTAAATGCCAGTGGATTGACAAAACACCTGATCCTGGCCAATAAACCGGTCGAATTGATCTGTGCGGGAACCAACGGGGAATTCTCGCTCGACGATTTTCTTTGTGCAGGGTTGATTTGCAAAAGCCTGAAAGAATCAGGTGTACTGGAAGGAAATGACCTCATCCGCCTGGCTATAAAAACATGGAAAGAAGCCTCCGCGGATATACACGCGGCACTAGCGGAATCCTACCATTATAATGTGCTGAAATCAAAAGGATTCATCCCTGATCTTGAATACTGTTTGCAAAAGGATCTATTGAACTGCGTCCCGATAAAAACCAGAGGCAATGACCATTTCACCTAAACTCTTAAACTCCTAAACTCCTCAACTCCTAAACTCCTCAACTCCTAAACTTTTGCCTCCTTCCCCCGTATCAGAAACCGATCATACAACATCATCAGTACCACCGTGAGCATCCCGATTCCAAACACGATATACCAGATCCGGTTGGGATGGTAGGTAACCCAAAGATAATCGGTCAGCTGCCGGCCATTCATCCCCATCAATTCCGCCGCCTTATTAAAATAATCGGTTTGGGTGAATTCATGAGATATGGCCGGAATATCGAGTCCCTTGGAAGCGACGTCGAGCTGCAGGAGGGAGATTTTATCCGAAAGATGCTGGTATACCCCACCGGAAATCTGGCCGGCAAAAAAATTACCTCCGGCATAAGGAATAAACGAACATCCCATATACAGTGCAACCTTATCCTTAGGGGCAATCCGGGCCACATATTCCGAAATCTTTGGGGAGGACGACATTTCACCCAGGGCAAAGATGAATATGGAGAGTACCAGGAAGAATCCATTCTGCGTGAGCAGGGTCAACGAGATCCCAATCGTACAAACCAACATCCCGCTAATCATTGCATTGAGCGGCTTCCACTTCATCACCACCGTGGAAACAATGATTTGCAGGAGAACAATAAACAGTGCATCCACATTCACCAGCATTTCACTGGCTACCGTCCCGTTATTCTGTGTATCCAGCGCCGAAGCGAGACCGGGCCAGAAATTTTTTATCGATTCAAACATCACATCGGTCCGCACCCATTGATCAATAAAAACGGGAAGCGTATAAAACAGCTGATTGTACATGGTCCAGAAACCGATTACCAAAATCAGGAAGATCAGTAATTTAATATCACTCAGTGCCTTAAATATATTTTTGAATATCGATTGAATGGCTTTGCCCAGCGGATCTGTATTTTTCTCCTGCGGAGGTTCCTTGTAAAAAAATATTACGATCACCAGGTTGACTAAAATTGCCACCGATGACATCATGAAAACATATTTCCACGAAAATCCTCTAAGAACCGAAGCAACAATAGGCCCGATAAAGGAGCCGATATTCACGATCATGTAAAAAATACCGAATCCCAGGGAAGAGGTAGATTCATCGGTGGTTTTTCCGACCGTGGCCTGTATCACCGGTTTAAAGAGTCCTGCGCCCAATGCTACCCATAGAAACACCATGAAAACTGCCCCGTATGAACTCACCTGACCCATGGCGAAATAACCGGTTGAGAGCACCACATAAGCCACAATCAATGTTTTTCGGAAACCGAATTTATCGGCGATGGCACCGGTAAGCAAGGGTAAGAAATAGAGAACCATGACTACTGTACCCATCAGGGTACCCTTCTGAATCTGGGTAAAACCCAGTGCCCCAGTCTCGGTGGATCCCGTCAGATAAAGGGAGAGCGGGATAAACATTCCATACCAGGCAAGGCGTTCAAAGAGTTCCATCGAATTGGCCCACCAGTAAGTGGAGGGCAATTTGCGCATGACAGTGCTTAGCGTACTCATACTTTTAGGTAATCATTTATTTACGAATCAATCTGACCACATTCTCTACATGGTGAGTATGCGGAAACATATCCACCGGCTGTACTTTTTCGATAAGATAAAGGTCTTCCAGCAGGGCAAGATCCCGGGCCTGGGTAGCCGGATTACAACTGACATAAACAATCCGGTGGGGGGCCGCTGTGCGGATAGCGGCAATCACATCTTCATGCACCCCGGCCCGTGGGGGATCCAGGATGATCACATCCGGCCTGAGGTGCTTTTCCATGAATTCGGATGTCAGCGTATCCTTGATATCGCCGGAAAAGAACTCCGCATTTCCAATCCCGTTCAATTCTGCATTTACCTTTGCATCTTCGATGGCTTCAGGAATATATTCAATACCAATGACTTTTGACGCTTTGGATGCTACAAACTGGGCGATGGTTCCCGTTCCGGTATACAGGTCATAAACAACTTCCGATCCGGTGAGTGCCGCAAAGTCCATCACCACCTGGTAAAGTTTATGCACCTGCTGGGAATTGGTTTGGAAAAAAGATTTCGGGCTGATTTTAAACTTCAATCCACCCATCTCTTCAAAAATATGGTCACGCCCATACCAGGTAAATATTTCGAGATCATTAATGGTATCGTTTCGCTTGGGGTTAATCACATAAACCAAGGACGTAAGAAAAGGAAATTTTGCAACCAGATGATCCATAAGCATTTTACGACTCTCGGGTTCATCCTCATGAAAACTCACAATCACCATCCATTCACCGGTAGA
>JBBQOG010000175.1:0-7070 GCA_038330665.1 Bacteroidales bacterium | reverse complement strand
AGTAGCGGATATCTGCTCATGCAGTTTATCACATTGACCAATTAATGCCTTGATTTTATTGAGTTTTGAACCTCTGGCAGCAGATGCTTTTGTATTCAAGGTGTTTATGGTGCTTAGAACCTGCTCATCAACCGAAGCCAGCTTTTCCAATAAATTGAATGCCCGCATCAGCGTGGTGCGCTGGAGGTGAAGGTCTTCAGCCGAATGTTTGGTATTCTGGATGTCGTGGAGCACGAGATTGGTGTTATAGGTTTGATTTCCTTTAACCACCTTGATGGAGTAATTCCCGGGTTGGAATTCGGGACCAAAGGCAGCTTCTCCTAAGATGTTTGGAGATTTTGGAACCTTTGGAGGATCCATGGAGGTAGCCATATGAACGATATTGATCCCTTTTCGGGTTCCGGCAGGTAGTTTCTTCAGAAATTTGCCATTTGGGTCGTATATCTCGAGGTACATCTCACCAAAAATATTCCTTTTCTGCATGTAATAACAAAGTGTGGCTGCACTGGATGCATTCGGTCCGATAAATTCCGCATCACTGCCAAAATCCTGTAAGCCGGTTTCAGATGTAAAATAATAGGGCCGCACCGAAAGAAATGCAAATTCTTGGGAAAGAACCGATTGAGTAAGGTTTCTTATCGGAGTAAGATCATCGATAATAATGATTCCCCGACCGTGTGTGGCCAGGACCAAGTCTTTTTGAACCGATTGGAAAGCCATGTCATACACTCCGGTTTGCGGCACTTTGTTCTTAAACCTGACCCAGTCTTTTCCATGATTCAAACTAATAAACAAGCCTGATTCTGTCCCCAGAAAGATCAGGTCGGAATTAACCGGATCCTGTTTGATCACATGGCAATAGCCTTGTATGTCGGAGGTTACCAATGATTTCCATGTTGTCCCAAGGTCAGCGGTGTAAAAAACATACGGTTTCAGATCACCGTTCCGATGAGCATCCACCGTAACCCAGGCTGCGTTCTTGTTAAAGTGATCGGCGTCGATATGGGAAATGAATGCGAGACGCGGGAGGCCTGCAATATTGCTGTTAAGAAGGTTCCAGGATCTTCCGCCATTGGTGCTGAGCTGGACGTTGCCATCATCGGTGCCGGCCCAGATGGTGTTTTCATCAAGCGGGGATTCGCTAATGGAAAAAATGGTGGTATTGTTCTCGGCAGTACTGTTGTCGATGGTCAGTCCACCTGAGTTTTCCTGTTTTTGCCGTTCAGGGTCGTTGGTAGTCAGATCGGGGGAAAGCCGTTCGAAAGAGTCTCCTTTATCTTTGGACCGGAAAACAAATTGTGAACCGACGTAGAGCCAACCCGACCTTTCCCCGAAAACAACCGGTGCATTCCAGTTGAAGCGCAGTGCGCTGGTGCCTTCATCCGCGAAGGGTTTAATGTATTTGCTCTCACCGGTTTTATGGTTGGTCCGGTAGATTCTGCCACCCTGGTATTGGGAGTAGGTAACATCCGGATCTGCAGGATCGCCATAGGCATAAAAACCATCTCCGAATCCAATATTCTTCCAGTCGGAATTCCTGATGCCACCGGATTTTCTGGAAGGTGCCATCCAGGAACCATTATCCTGCAACCCGCCATATACATTATAGGGTTCTTTCAGGTCGACACTGACATGATAGAATTGTGATACCGGAAGATTCTGAACAAAACGCCAGGTATTTCCCTTGTCGGCCGAGATATACACCCCCCCATCGGTTCCCATGTATATCAGGCGGTTATCAACAGGGCTCACCCATAGCGCATGCGTGTCGCTATGATAAGATCCTCCACTGACGGATGGGTTCTGGAAAAACTTGCCGCCATTGGTACTCACCCAGAGAGTGGTTCCAGGCTTGTATATTCTTTCGGGTTCCACAGGATCCGGAACTAACAGACTGTAATAAAATGGCCTGTCGCCGGTCATCGGTTGATCACTCATCTTTTCCCAGTTTGCGCCTTTATCGGCAGAACGATATAACGCTGATTTCCTGGCTTCCACTAACGCATAAAGATGATAGGGGGCCACGGGTGACACGGCTATTGCGATTCTTCCAAGTGTTTCATTGGGGAATCCATTCTGCATTTTCTTCCAGGTAACTCCGCTGTCGGTTGATTTATACAGTGCGCTTCCCGGGCCACCGGACCGAAAAGTATAAGCCTGCCTGCGGAAATCCCACATCGAAGCATAGAGCACAGATGGATTCTGGGGATCCATGGTAAGATCCGCACAACCAGTCGATTGATTTACGTACAATAATTTGGCCCAGGTTTTTCCACCATCGGAAGTTTTGTAAACACCACGGTCCGGGCTGTCACCCCAGAGTGCACCCAGTACTGCTGCATAAACTACATCGGGATTTGACGGATCTATGAGGATCCGGCCGATCCGTTCACTCTTTTCCAGTCCCTTGAACTCCCATTGTTCCCCTCCATTGGTGGTCCGGTAGATACCCGATCCCACAGAAACACTGTTGCGCACCCATACTTCGCCAGTGCCTACCCACACGGTATCCGGACGAACCTGATCGATGGCAATGGTTCCTATGGACTGGGAATATTCATCGAAAACAGGTTTAAAGGTGGTTCCCTGGTTGAGGGATTTCCACACACCGCCACCGGCGGCACCCACCCATACCACATTCGGGTTCCGGTTTTCTGCTGTAATACATGAAATCCGCCCGCTCATTTTTGCCGGCCCGATCTGACGACCCTGAAGGTCGCCGAACGTGGCATCCGTCACCTGTGCCTGAATGGCGGTGAAGCTTGCCAGGGCTATCAGGCTTGTTAGTATTGATTTATAGATCATGATCATATAATTTATAATTTTCTGGTTTGCGACGGGGTGGGGCCGTGACAAAAGGCAGAAGGCAAAGGGCAGAAGGCAAAAATTAGTAAAAAGAAAAAAAAGAAAAAAGTGATAATCGCTACATTACCAATTCATTATCAATTTATTACAAGCTCAACTTGATTCTTATTTCCTATCTCTTAGGACTAATTTTTGCCGACTGCCAACTGCCGACTGCCAACTGCCGACTGCCAACTGCCAACTGCCGACTCTTGCGCATCACGTATCACGTCTTACTTAGCTGGCTTTTCAAAGAGCGATTTATCAAGCTCCGGATTGAGCTCCACTTTATCGGTGACAATAGTCATGATCAGCTGACCATTCATTTTTGTGTCAACCTTGCCCGGCATGGCGATGCCTTCCGCCTGCATGTAATTACTAAAATAGGTATCGGTTTCAGCCTCATTGCCCTGCACTTTAACCTTGGTGTTGTTGCGTAGCAGCATGAATGAATCCGAATCGATATAATAGGTGAATACATCACCTTCCTTTGTTACCTGCTTAATTTTAAAACAGGAGGTTCCTTCCATATCTTCTTTCCCTTCGAGCGTGACGGTATAGCCTTTATCTTTCCAGTTCCAGAGCATTCCATCCATATCGGCAGAATATTTCATGGATTTTAATTCATCCTCTCCCATAGGCTGTGGTTCATTGACCCCGGCGAAAGGATTTACGTTCCAACCCTCTTTTCCGTTATAGGTCTGGACGAAAGTTAATCCCTGAAAAGTCCCTTCTACACGCATGAAATCAGGCCTTTTCGACATTTGCATAAATGGAATTTCAACTCCCGATTGAACCAATTTTCCGATCGTTTTAAAAGAATTGACTTTCATGAGCTTTTCCTGACCGATTGCTTCAAAATGCTGTTTTAACACTTCATCCAGATTTTGAGCAGAAAGCATGGACATCGAGGCCATAAAGATGGCAGTAAGGAGTACGGTAATTTTTTTCATGATACTGATTTTGTAATTTCTATGAGACAAGATTGAAACCGTTTTTTACAAAGATATGAAATTGAACGCGGCTCTTAACTCTTTAGCGATTACCAATGGTACCCTTACCGCTTTTTCCGCAAAGCACTGATCAGTCCGGCAAGTGCGGCAAGGAAAATCAACCCGGCCAAAATAAAAGCCCAGGGGTTGACAATCCGGCTTTCGGCGGTCATCACATAATCATGGAAGAAGAAATTGTAATAGGTTAGATTCCAACCCGTTTGTGATCCTTCAACCTTCGGGCTGTTGGTTTGAAGCAATAACCCGGGCATGCCGATGGCGAACTGGTAATTGTCGTCGCTGGCCGCCTCATAGTATTCCATTTTGGCAGTGAACTTTTCGAAGCGATTCAGGTATTTGGCACTGATAGTCTCAATGTCAGGGCTCTTTACAATTTTTCCCAGGCCTTTCAGAATATCCTCAGGTTTGTCGCCCTTCACGCTGTCGATGAGTTCATGATAAATCGATTCCTTTTTCTGATCCAGGTCCTGTCGGGTCAGGGAAAGGGTTTTATCTTCATCAAGAATGGAAATCAGTTCTCGGTAAAAGTCTTCGTAAATGCAACGGAACAGGTATTCTTCAAAATGTTTGTCGGTTTGCTTAAACTTCACGGAGTCATATCCGGGATCGGTTTTCTTTTCTTCTTCAGTGAGCGCTATCAGCCGGATTTCTTCATCATTCAGATAGTTGCGGTAATCTAATCTGACAAACGGATTTGCATTAAGTACGGTTTCCTCGAATTCAAAACGGGTGAAGAACCACCGGAATTTCCGGTGCAGGGTTGCATTGATCCTGACTACCTGAAGAGTACTATCCGCAGGGTTCATCGATCGGTTGAGCTCATCGACCGAATTAAATTTTTTCGACAGGCTAAGTTTGAATTTATCTTTATCTTGTTTTGACCACTCCCTTTTCCAATCATTTTCATGCAACAGGGCAAAGTTTGCGTTCGTGATTTCTGTTGAATCGCCTTGAAATACAATAATTTGTTCAATACTACCGTCGGGCTGGATTTTTGTGGTAATCCAGATATCCAGACATCCTGGCATGATCAGCATGAGGATTCCCAGTATGAGACTGTTTTTCAAATAGGAATTTTTCATTTTATCAGATTTTTAAGCGTTAAAGCATTTCGGTTATCAATGGATGTAGTCTGCAGGAGGTGGATCAATTGCTGCTGTGAGGATTTGTTTCCCAGCAGTATATTTTCAGCAAAGGTTCTGATTTTGAGAAGATCCCTGGGGTACTGCCAGCCATAGTTAAGGTTCAGGCTGGCCGCCAAATCATTCCATTGTTTTTGTGTGAAAGTGGCCCGTGCCAGGGTGATCCGGTCGATGAATCCGGAGGGCGACTGCACCGGTGCAGCCTGGATCCGGTTTTCGAGTTGTGAGATTTTATGCACCGAGATGGATTGTTCCCACACAAAAAGAACAAAAAGCGATACGGCGGCAATCCCGGAAATGTACCGGAAGGCGGTCAAAGTTCGGTTTCTGGTCCTGCTGAACCGGGTTCCAGGCGGGAACGCTCCGGTTCCCGGATGGGTTTGAATGATTGTTTTAACCGATTCTGAAAAATCAGGAAATATGCGGTCAGCCTGATCCGGTCCAATGGTTATTTGTCGTACGGCCAGAAAATCTTCCCTTAGAAGGGTACAGTCGGGACACGAGTGCAGATGACTGGTAAGTAAAGCCTTCTCGTTCGTATTTAATTCATCATCAGTCAGATAGAGGAGTGACTCCAAACTGATACATTCCGTTTGATTCTTCATTTTGTCTGATATCCTTTATTTCTGAGATATCCGGCCAGTTTTTTGCGGACCAGATGCAGATTTGATTTAATGCTTGATTCGGTGAGGCCGGTTTGTTCCTCCACTTCGCGGATGGACAGGTTTTCCTGGTCACGCAGGACAAATACCAATTGCTGTGTTTCCGGAAGGGTTACGATCCAGTTTTGAATCAGTCCGTTCAGTTCGGCCGCTTCATATACATTGCCGGGATGGTTTACCTCAACCTCAGTCAGATGATGGTTTATTGCCGATTGGCGGATTTTGGTTTTTCGGGACCAATCGATGGACAGATTCCTGAGAATGCTGAACAGCCAGGATTGAAAGGTCACCGTGCCGTTATATTTCTGAATGTTTGTCCAGGCACGCAGGTAACCCTCCTGTACTATATCTTTTGAATCCTCGGTGTTTCCGATGATGCGGTACACCGTTGAGAAAGCAAACCGCTGGGTATGTTTAATCAGTTCCGCATATGCAGACGAGTTACCGTTTTGTGCCTGTATCACCAGTTGTGTTATTTTAACGGGATCCATTCAGTTAGGTTAAACATATAATACGCAAAATACGGAGAAAGGTCGAATCGCTGGGGGCGGAATAAGTTGAGTTATCGGAGTCAACAGCACTCCGGTGACTAAGAATGTTCAGAATGTTGCTTACTTTTCGTTTCCCAAATTGTGAAATTGTGAAAAAAGCCATCCGATTTTTACCGATTGTTCTGCTGGTACTGCTTATGCTGGTATCCTGCGGAAGAAAAGATTTGAAAAATGAGTTCCTGACATTCAGCGTGCAACCAAACGGTCAACTGATTATTAAGGATCAGAATTGGGATCTGCCGCTGCTGATCGACAGTTCCGGATTTGCGCTAACAATAAATGGCGTGGAGTTTAAATCTTCAGATCTGGTGGTTTCCATGACGGCCCGGACCGATAGTACCTACATACAAATATATGATACCGAAGGTTACCGGTTCCGGTCGGTCAGTGAGATCCGGCAGGGATGGCACTTTCTTTCGAGGCAGCTATTTATTGAATCCAAAAATGCCGATGTTTTTAAGGTGAACCGCCTCGTGCTGTTCACCGGCCGGTTGCAAAATCCCATTCGTGAGGCATTTCAGCTGACCGGCGGGAAGTATGGTCTGTCGCTGCGGTTGAAATCGCTCGACCGTGAACCTGACCGGAATGGTTGTTTCCTGCTGATTCAGAATCCCTTTGCGAAGTATGAGCCGGAAGGACAGCACATCAGGCTTTATTATGATGCGGAGATGAATTGGAATCCGGAAAATGGGGCGTTTCCTTCCGACCGGTTATGTTTGGGAACTTTTGAAATGACCGGCAATACTTTTCGTCAGGATATGGCTGCAGAATGGGTGTATGAACAGCATCCGGAAGCTTTTCTGGCGGACGGAGACCAAATTGATTATGCTGAAATTAAAGCAGTTACAGACTGTGCCC
>JBBQOG010000174.1:0-7115 GCA_038330665.1 Bacteroidales bacterium | reverse complement strand
GGCGAAGGCGTCGCAGTTTACGCTACCGTCCTCCTCTCCCCCTTATAGCGCACTCATTTCTTTACAATTTTCCTTCATTCAAACAATCCCTCCCTTTTCTTCTGCCTTCTGCCTTCTGCCTTTTCTTTTGCCTTCTGCCTTCTGCCTTCTGCCTTTTATCTGCTATACTCTGCAGTCACATGATCCACCTGCCCTCCGCCATCATCCGCGGTATAAGTCAGGTTAATCAGATCATACATGTCATTGATGGTACCGACTCCTTCGAAATCAAACCCATCTACCCTCTGTTTGAGCAATGAAAGGGAAT
This sequence comes from Bacteroidales bacterium, assembly GCA_038330665.1. Lineage (GTDB taxonomy): Bacteria > Bacteroidota > Bacteroidia > Bacteroidales > UBA12481 > UBA12481. The sequence goes on along the minus strand of JBBQOG010000174.1, from coordinate 6,808 downwards.
AACCACTTTTGACTACCGAGACCTGTATCCCGGAGCCCAGCCCGTAAAAATTATCGATCCGGTACAGGTCGGTGTTAACCGCATCCTGAACCAGGGTCACCTGATAGGTACTGGTTCCTTTGGTACTTTTCATAAAGATCTGACTGGTTTCCGTACAACTCCACGAACCGGCCAGATCGGGATTACCCACATCGGGGATACAACCGGCGAGCAGTACTAATGCAAAAATGATGAGTGGAAATTTTATTGTTTTCATGTTACAAAATTACAAGGTTTAATGGGTTCAATTGATCCATTATTTTCAAAACTTATTCTTCTCTGTGTCTTTGTGATCCCTGCGTTAAATATATTAACTTGTGGACTGATGATCATCATGTTAAGGATAATATATCAGAATATTGAATTTAATATTTGATCGTCCACCAGATTCGGCAGCGTCACCGTCAGCATAAGATTCGTCTGCACGGCCCGGTTGATCGCAGACATGGCACCGGTATTTCTCGCCCAGCTGCGGCGTGCGATACCGTTGTTAACGTCCCAGTGCAGCATTTGGTTCAACCGGTGACTGGATTCCGCACTACCGTCGAGCACCATTCCGAATCCACCGTTAATCACTTCGCCCCATCCTACGCCGCCTCCATTGTGAAGCGAAACCCAGGTGGCCCCGCGAAAGCTGTCGCCAATGGCATTCTGAACGGCCATGTCAGCAGTAAAGGCGGACCCGTCATAAATATTTGAAGTTTCACGGTAAGGAGAATCGGTTCCGGACACGTCATGATGATCGCGACCGATCACCACCGGTGCACGGATCAAACCCGAGGCGATCGCCTGGTTAAATGCCTCCGCAATATTCATTCGTCCCACGGCATCCGCATATAGGATCCGTGCCTGAGAGCCCACCACGAGCTTGTTTTTCGATGCCTCAAGGATCCAGTGAAGGTTATCAGCCATCTGAAGCCGGATCTCAGCAGGCGCCTCTTTCATCAGTTCATGCAGGACTTCCGCAGCAATCCGGTCCGTGATCACCAGATCCTCCGGATTGTTTGAGCAGCATACCCATCTGAAGGGACCGAAACCATAATCAAAAAACAAGGGTCCCATGATATCCTGAACATAAGAAGGATACCGGTAATCCCCTTTCAGATTAAAAATATCGGCCCCTGCCCTGCCCGATTCCAGCAGGAAGGCATTCCCATAATCCCAGAAATACATTCCGCCCTTAGCAAGGGTATTGATTGCCACAACCTGCCGGCGCAATGACTGTTGCACCAGGGATTTGAATTGATCCGGGTTGTTAGCCATTAATTCATTCGACTGTTCAAATGAGATCCCCGCCGGGTAATAGCCTCCCGACCAGGGATTATGCAGGGATGTCTGGTCGGAACCCAGCTCAACTTCCACTTCATGAGTAGCCAGAACCTCCCAAAGATCCACAATGTTACCCTGGAACGCCAGCGACACGGCCTCCTTAGATTGTCTGGCCTTGTGCATGCGCACCAGCAGCCGGTCGGAATCTGTGTATACCTCATCAACCCACCCCTGCTCATGGCGCACCTGGGTGGCTTTCGGATTTACTTCTGCAATCAGGCAGATCCCTCCGGCTATCACAGTAGCCTTGGGTTGAGCCCCCGACATGCCTCCGAGACCGGAAGTCACAAAAACTTTTCCTCTCAGGTTATCCGCCGGGACTTTGGCCTTGATTCGCCCGGCATTGAGCAGGGTGATGGTCGTTCCGTGCACAATGCCCTGGGGGCCAATATACATGTAGGACCCTGCGGTCATTTGTCCATATTGGGAAACCCCGAGTGCATTCATTCGTTCCCAGTCGTCGGGAGCGGAATAATTGGGGATCACCATGCCATTGGTCACCACCGCGCGTGGAGCTTCCCGGTGAGAGGGAAACAGTCCCAGCGGATGCCCGGAATACATCACCAGAGTCTGTTCATCAGACATGCCGGCGAGGTATTTCATGGTTAAAAGATATTGCGCCCAGTTCTGGAACACGGCTCCGTTACCGCCATAAGTAATGAGTTCATCGGGATGTTGGGCGACCCGGATATCCAGATTATTGCTGATCATCAGCATAATGGCTGCCGCCTGAACCGACCGGTGAGGAAACTCGTTCAGCGGCCGTGCCTTTATTTCATAATCAGGCCTGAAGCGATACATGTATATCCGGCCATACCGGTTCAGCTCGTCCAAAAACTCAGAAGCCAGTATCCCATGATGCCGCGGATCAAAGTACCTGAGTGCATTCCGGACCGCCAGTTTCTTCTGGTCCGGGGTCAGTATATCTTTTCGTTTGGGCGCATGATTAATATCCGGATTTAAAGGTTTCAGCTCCGGAAGAACCGCCGGAATACCCTCAAGGATGCTTTGTCTAAAATCGGTCACTGTATCTCATTTTCCCTCAAAATTACGCTTTCTTTCGCGATCGGTTACAGCGATCAATCAGATTTCACCCACCGGGCCACTCGAGTACCTGAGGTGCTTTGGATTTCAACAAAATAGAGTCCGCATTCCAATTCCCCGACCTCCAGCCGGATCACACCCGTACCCAAAGTTTGCAGATCGGTTTTCATGATCATGACACGCCCCTGTGCATCCAGCACGCGGAGGCTCTTCACCTCCGGAGTCCGGTCGCCCGTTTCAATAAACAGATGATTAGCTGCCGGATTTGGATAAACCCTCAACTCAAGGCCTGCAACCGTACTTATATCCGGATCGCCAATCCCGCTGAGGATATCCGGCCTGGTGAGCTTTACATCGGTATACAGGCGGTACGCGCCGGGTTGCAGGTTCATTCTCCCGTTCACATCCTGAACCTGTAAGGAATCACCCGTCCAGTATTCATACCACCAGCCGTCGTGCTTGAAATTGGGATCGGTCCAGGAAGATCGTATGCCAAAATTTCCGAGAATGGTGGCATTCATCGTGGAATGATTCAAATGAATCTGTTTAACCGAATCCTTAAAGGAAACCTGGTAATCAGTGGTCTGGAAAAGGTCGAAATCGGTTTTCAGATGGTTGAGGGCGGAATAAACCTGGCTCAGACGCCTGCGAAGCGGATCCGCATAATAATCCCATCGGATAGGTTTGGCCGATACCCTGCCATTGTAATTGATGGAATAATCATACCCTAACTCGCCGAACATCCAAATCATTTTAGGCCCCGGAACGGTGAGGAAAAAATTGGCTGCCAATTCCATGCGCTTTAGGGCCAGTGGAATATTTTTTACAAAATAAGCCGGATTCTGGGTATTTCCATAGTTAATCACCTCATACATAAGTCGTTCCTCGTCATGACTCTCCATGTACCCAACCAGGTTCGGTGTCGGCCAACCCCTTTGTTTGTAGGACACCGTTGAAAAATCCCATTGCCCCCCTGAGTACCAGCCATCGGCAGCCTGCCGGTAACTGTAATTGGCGTTACCCCACAACAACATCCCATAATTGGATAGTTCGATCTCTTCCGAAGTGGCGGCAAAATGTTCCAGAATCACCAAAGCCTTTGGATTCGCAACACGAATCTTATCAGTCATCCGTTTTAGAATCGCAATTCTGGCGGCATCATAGCCAGAGCCATCTCCCGGTGTATTGGTAAATCCCTTGGTAAAATCAAACCGGAATCCATCCACGTGGTATTCCTGCATCCAGTAGGTGTTCACACTGTCGACAAAGCGCTGCGTGGCCAGGCTCGCATGATTGAAATCAGATCCCCAGGAATAAGCGGTATTCGGTGAAACCGTATTAAACCAGGGGTTATTGGCGGCCGGCCGGTTGTTTTGGGCGTCCCAGTAAAGCCTGACCAATGGTGATTGCCCATAGACATGGTTCAGCACCATATCCATGATGACCGCCATGCCTTTTTGATGGGCAGAATCAACGAACGCCTTAAAAGTGGATTTGGGTCCGTAATATTTATCTACGGCAAAAGAGAACGAAGGGTTGTATCCCCAGCTGTCGTTGCCTTCGAATTCAGAAACAGGCATCAATTCGATTGCATTGATCCCCAGGCTTTTCAAATAATCGAGCGAATCAGTCAGCGCCTTGAAACTATGCACCTTCAGAAAATCGCGTATCAGTAATTCGTAGATCACCAGGTTGGTGTGGGCCGGAGGGGAAAATGCGGAGGATTTCCATACATAGGCAGGCTGTTCGGTTTGAATGACCGATACCGCCTCCGTGGTTTTCCCCTGCGGATAAGCAATCAGACCCGGATAAGTGGTTTCATCAATATAAATATCATTCCAGGGATCTGAAATTTTATCGGAATAGGGATCGGCGATCCGGATCTCACCGTCAACCAGATATTGGAACTGATATTCACGGAGTGGCTCGAACTGATCGACCGTAATCCACCATCTTTGGCCGTCGGGGGTTTGCTTTAAGAGGTAGGATTCGTCCATCACCCAGCTTTCGAAGTCACCGATCAGGAAAACAAACTCCTTTTCCGGTGCAAAGAGAACAAAGGTTACGGTATGTTCATCGATATAATTGATCCCATCCTTCACTCCAGGTGGTAATTCGGCGATCATAGCTGCACTCTTGACCAGATAATTAAAAGTCGCCCGGGCACTGTTTGCCCCGCCATATGCCACCGCTTCAACCAGGTGATATCCCGTTTCAGCAGCCATAAGAGTATAACTCAGTTCAGTCCCTGGTCCACCATACCTCCGGATTCCATCCTGAAAAAGGGCGATCGAATCAGCACTTGTGGCACCCACCTGTATGTCGATAGCTGCACCCGGGTCCACCGCTATGAATTGTTTAAAGGGCCTGATAATAGAAACATTCAAACCCGCCTCGAATACGTCAGCAAATATATCGGATCCGTCAGCAGATTTTCCGGTCAGGCTCCCGTTGGCATTGCGGAATACAAAGGCCATTTTTAGGATTTTTTCTGCGATGGGGACCTTGAAAAAAGATCGTATCGAGGGGCCGATTTTCAATTCCCACAAGTTATTCCCTAATGGCTTGAGCTTTGCCTTGTCTGTATTCTCTCCCCATTGGGCGATCACATATTTCCAGTTGGTGGAACCGGTGCTCAAGTTGGTTATTACTCCGGTATGAGCCCATATATCACCGGTATAACCCTTCAAACCGGCACTTCCCTGCGAAGCATCAAAAATTACCGTAACCGAATCATTTTCCGTCGGGAAAGAGGGTTCGGTACGGATAAGTTGGGCAGGGAGGTTAAAGAATAAAGATGCAAAAAGTCCGACTAATATTCCGGTTTTCAACATGATACCTGTTTTTAATTATTTAAGTTCCAGAATTACCGGACTTTTACCCCGAATAATCCAGTCGCTGATCCGTTTGAGTTCTCCTGTCAGGATAACCATACGCTTCCACAACCGAATATCTTTCATACAGCTGGATTTTATTTTCAAAAACTCTGTGCAACTCTGTTATCCTCTGTGCACCTCTGGGTAATTCCTCTGTGCAATTCTTCGGTTTAACTCCTCTTCCAATAAAATAAAAAAGCCCACTCAACCACAAAATGATTAAGTGGGCTTTGAATCAACCAATTAGTTTTTAGTAATCACATACGTATAGATCGGACCCCGGAGGTCGAGAACAATCGTATAATTTCCTGCAGCCGCAATGGGGATATCATCTCCACCATATTCAAGTGACAGGTTTGTTTTGAAATCACCCAGGTTAATATCCCAGGCTCCGTTTGCACGGAATTTAATTTTTCCTGCGACAAGGTCCAGCGTCACTGACATCGTACCCTTAGCTGCATCATAAACCAGATTCTGGTCCACATCCCAGCTTCCGGTGGCATCACCCACCATACCCCAAACAGTTTTGGTATACGTAAAAGTGAGAGCCGGCAAATCCACGTTGAGCTTGTAATAGCCCGGATCGGCAGCTACGATATTGTCACCCCCCGCATTCAATGTTCCGTCGGCACCAGTATCACCCCAGTTTACATCCCAGCCCGGGCCCTGAGTAAATTTAAAGCTGGTATTGGCATCGGCAAACCAGACATACCCTTCATATTTACCATCACTCTTCAGGGAATAGATAAACGGTGGTTGATCCGGAGCCCATCCCTGATAGGATCCCGGAACACCCAGTTGCGGATAATTGACAATCACCCGGTAAGGCTTAACACTCATATCAACCAGCGCAGAAGATGCACTGTTGACATAGTCGCTTACGCTGGCTGACACCCGGAACTGAAGGTCAGCCGCTACCCCCGGAGCCAGTTCTTCCGCCATGAGCAGGTTGTTCAAACTGCCATAGGTGGTAGTACCGGTCAGTGCGGTGGTGGTAATCAGAGTTTTCGGGTTCGCAAAATTATCCCCCGGATAACTCATTTCAACCTTATAGCTTACGGCAGCTGCAAAGCCCCAATTGGTAGCAGCCGACCAGGTAAACGACAAGGTATCGCTAGCATTGGCCTCGGTTAATTCCAGGCTGAGCCCTGTGGAGGGTGCCGTTAAAACCGGAGCATTAGGATCTGTGATGACCGGTCCCACTTCTGCTTTCTGGCAGGAAGAGAGTACGAGTACCGCAGCCATTACCATGTATATGAATCTATTATTCTTCATTTTCTTAAAATGTTGATAACTAGTTATAAAGCGGATTCTGCAAAAGATTTGGATTGGCTCCAATATCAGAGGCGGGCAATGGGAACATGTTGTATTTTGTATCCACACCGGTACCCTCCTTCACATTCCCTTTCCAGGGCCAGAGGTAGGAGTCGCTGGTAAATTTACCAAACCGTACCAGGTCGGTACGACGGGTACATTCCCAATACATTTCTCTTGCACGTTCATCAAGCATGAAATCAAGG
>JBBQOG010000173.1:0-7134 GCA_038330665.1 Bacteroidales bacterium | reverse complement strand
GATCCCTCCCGCATCTTCGCCGTCACCAGCTGGACATCTTTGTCGATAGTGTACTTTTTTGTGGACCCGCTCACCATCACTTCACCCACCTGGGCCTGTGCTGCCTGCAGCCGCACGATTCCAAGATACTTGCTTTCGGCTCCAATATCTGTCCGGAGGGTATCGGCCTGATAGCCTACAAAACTGATAATCAGCTTATAAGAGCCGGGTTTAAGAGGAATCCTGAAATACCCGCTATCGTCGGTGATCCCACCGGCAATCAAACTGTCTTTCTGATTGTATGCACTAACATTGCACATTGCCAGCACTTCGCGTGTATCGGCATCCCGCACTTGACCAGTGACCTCAAACTGTGACTGTGCCCGGAGATTAAAACTGATCAGTAAAAATGCGATGGATGCAGCGTAGAAAATTCGATTCATTGGATAAAATTTGAACATATGACGATTAAGAGGGTAAAACGTTACAAATGGAGTTCGGTTCAGATACTGGATATCGAAAAAAAGAAATCTACTTTTGATATAAGTTACCTGAGATGTTATCCCCGGAATATTACTTCGTTATTTTACTATGACCAAAATTGCTATTCTTGATGGTTACACACTGAATCCGGGGGATCTTTCCTGGGAGGTGCTAAAATCTTTTGGCGAAGTAACCGTTTATGACCGCACCCCGGCCGATCAGGTGCTTTCGCGTGCGGATGGGTGTGAAATGGTCCTGACGAATAAAACCCCTCTATCCAGGTCAACCCTGATAGCACTGCCCTCGTTGAAGTATATCGGGGTGCTGGCTACCGGGTACGATGTAGTGGATGTGGCTGCGGCCAGGGAGCTGGGAATCACGGTAACGAACACTCCGGCCTATGGAACCCGGTCGGTGGCTCAGATGGTATTCGCCCATCTGCTCGAGATTTGTCACCATGTGGGGGCGCATAACGAAGCGGTAAAAGAGGGGGAGTGGAGCCGGAGAAGCGACTATAGTTTCTGGAATTATCCCCTGATTGAACTGGCCGGCAAAACGATGGGAATTATCGGACTGGGCCGGATCGGTCAGGCGGTTGCCCAAATTGCACTGGCTTTTGGAATGAAAGTGGTGGCCGTTAATCCCGACCCCGTTCCGAATGTACACCCTGATATCCGACTCACAGAACTCGACGACCTGCTCCATCAATCGGATGTCATCAGCCTGCATTGCCCCTTAACCGAAATCACCCAAGGGATGATCAACAAGAAATCACTCTCCCGGATGAAGGAAGGGGTTATCCTGATCAATACATCGAGAGGGCACTTGATGGTGGAAGAAGATCTGGCCACGGCTCTAAAATCCGGCAAGGTGGCCGCCGCCGGATTGGATGTATTGCAAACCGAACCTCCACCGGATAACCATCCACTGTTTGATCTTCCCAATTGTTTTATCACTCCCCACATCGCCTGGGCACCGATAGAGTCCAGAATCCGGTTGATGAATATCGCGGTGGAAAATATCCGGGCTTTCATCGAAGGAAAACCCCTTAACGTGGTCAATTCAATACGGATTTAATGAAAATTCTGGTGGCTTCGGATTCTTTCAAGGGCACACTGACCTCAAGAGAGATCGGCCGGATTTTACTGGAGGAGTTATCCCCGGATCATCAGGTCGACTATTACCCGGTATCCGATGGCGGGGAAGGATTTTTGGACTCCTTGGAGGGATTCTTTCCCGGCCGGAAACGATCTGTTCGCTGCAAAGATCCGCTCGGCAGGCCAATCAAAAGCGATTATTTTCTCACGGATGAACGGACAGCAATCATTGAATCGGCACAAGCCTGCGGACTTGGGCTACTCGAAAAAAATGAAAGAGACCCGGGTCGTGCCGGCACCTGCGGTGTGGGCATGTTGATCCTTGATGCGCTGGAGCAGGGTGCTACCGAGGTATATCTCGGACTCGGAGGTAGTGCCACCAAAGATGGGGGCATTGGACTGCTGGGTGCGATGGGTGTAAAAATGGCTGATCATATTGGCAGGAGCATGGAGCGTTGGGAGGCTGGTGCACTGGACCAGATCACCTCACTGGACACTCATGATTTTGATTCGCGGATTAAGGGAGTCAACTTCCATGCCCTCTGCGACGTGAATAATCCCCTCCTCGGCCCGTTGGGAGCCACCAGGGTTTACGGTCCGCAAAAAGGAGCAGGGCCGGAAATGATCGAACACCTCGAGTCGGGAATGGGCTCATGGGCTGATGTGGTGAAAAGGTCGACCGGACAAGATTTTTCCGGATTTTCAGGAGCCGGAGCGGCAGGAGGATTGGGATTCTGTTTAAAGAGCTTTTTCGGGGCCGATCTGGTTAACGGCATTGAAACCGTCATCGGACTTTTGGAATTAGAGCAAAAAGCAGACTCTTACGATCTCATTATCACCGGCGAAGGCAAGCTTGACCCGCAAACCGATTCGGGGAAAGTTCCCCTGGGTATGCTCCGATTGGGTGCCGGGCACAAGGTACCGGTGGTGTGCCTTTGCGGGATCGATGAATCGGACCGGGATCTGGGCTTTTCCAAGATTTTTTCGGTGATTCCCGGCCAGGCAACATTTGCCCAATCATTATCCTCCCCCGAATATTTTTTTCGCAAAATGATCAGAAACGAAGTTGCACCCTGGCTGGGAAGGATTGATAGACGGAGCATTCTCTGCCAGGGGTTGTAACCGGTGGACCCAAGTGATATTAAAACATTCAAAATCAATAAAAAAATTTCGAACATGAAAAAATTCCTGAAAGCATTATTGGATTGGGGTTCGCTGATCATTGCCACCTCTGGTTATGTATTGAAACACGCCAATCCGGTCAACACGATCCTGGTGGGCATTTCCCTGATTTTTGTTTTTGTATCCGGTCGATATTATCCCCAAAGCCATGAACTGGCTACCGTGTATTACATCGTTTTTGAAATACTTTATATCGGTTTTCTTTATGCCGTTCTGAGACCCAACGGGTTAAGACTTTGGATCATTAAACGGTTCAAAAGCGAAGAGAAAGGGTACCGGGTTTACGAAAGTGTTTTGGGTTTTCTTTTCCTGAACAACGGGGTCAGCATTGGATATATTTCTTCTTCTACCCGATCCGATCTGTTTAACGGTGTTCCGGAAATCATCCTCTTATTGATAGGCGGAACGTTATTTGCATTCGGATACCTGATCAAATTATGGTCGGCCAAGGTGGTAACCAGCGATATCTATTATTGGAAGGATATGTTCCTCGGCCGGAAAATCTGCGAATTTGTGAGCTCCGGCCCGTATAAATTCATATCAAATCCCATGTATGGCGTGGGTCAGCTGCAGGGTTATGCAGTAGCCATCCTGAATGGCTCCGTTCCGGGGCTCATGGTTTCATTCATCAATCAGTGCCTGGTTTTTTTGTTTTATTTTACCGTTGAAAAACAATTTATCAGATCGGTTTACAAATAGATAATCCCGCGAATGAGTGTGGTTTACAACAGACGAAATTGAAGTTCGCCAATTTTGGATCCCTTTTCATTCAATCAATACGGGCCAAATCAAAATACAATCGGAATTAGATGGTACATTTGTCAAACAAGTATTAAAGGATAAACTGTTCAACAACCTAAATGCGGCTGCCGGTTTCATTTTAATCACTAAAAAATTTGAGTCATGAGCAACGATGATCAACATTTTTCAGATGCTCAAATTCTGCGCATGAATGCAGAAGAAAAGCTGAAAGAGCGCCAAAAAAAATTGGACACGGCAAAGTGGGAAATCGACATGAAAAGACTTGTGCATGAATTACAGGTGCACCAAATCGAGCTGGAGATGCAAAACCAGGAATTGCTCATGGCCTATCAAACTGCAGAAACGGCTCTTAAAAAATACACCATGCTGTACGATTTTGCCCCAATGGGTTATTTTACACTCGACTCAGAAGGCACCATCATCGATTTGAACTTCACTGGCGCCGAAATACTTGGCGACAAGCGCATTAGTTTGGTAAACAGTAATTTTAAGCTATTTGTTGCGGATGATTCAAAGCCTGCATTTATCGATTTTTTAGATAAAGTTTATAGCGGCAATGCGAAGGAATCCTGTAATGTGATACTTGGTTATGATACCCGTCCCTTATGCCCGGTATATATGGAAGGCGTTGTGACCGGGGATGACCGGAAATGTCTTTTATCTGTGGTGGAAAAATTACCATTGGGACATCGGTAATGAATGATATCCCCTGGAGTGTACCAGAGAGAATATCCTCCTGATGAGGTTTTTACGCCGGACCCCGAAGATTCCGGGTCCGGGTGGCGACCTGATGGTAAGGGCTTGCGATTTATCGGAAACGACCTGAAACAGGTAGGATACACTGATCCTGCACCGCGCGGTTCCTTTTCTGCTCAATTTAATATTACCGGACAATCCGGTGGAGAAATATTGTCGGTCCCCTTTGGTTGGATTCTCGTTGCAATAGCCGACCCCGGCCGATAAAGACCCGTACCGGTACACGATTCCGAATGCATGGGTAATCTCATGAATTTCCTCGGTGAATCCCCCTGGGGCATCGTAAAACGACGTTGATCGTTTTGTTTAACATGATTAATCGGTTAAAGTGGAAAATTGCAGAACTGCTGGAATTTCAGCGAGCTCTAACCGATAATCTGATGAACTATAATAATATCTGGGCCTGCACCCAGTATACTGCCGCACCGGAAAGGTACCCGATGATCAAAATACTTCCGCCGGTACCGGCACAGTAAGCCAGAAATTCCCAGAACAGCCCGTCCTGTGTAAAGGCCTGCAGATAAGCTGGATTAGCTGCCGTTTGAAACATTTCCGGTGTGGTGATATCGTACATTCCGATGGCACCCGCCACCAGCGGCACATTATCAACCACGCTCGACAATACCCCGATGATCAGGTTGATCACATAAATATTTCCCACTTTCTCATCCAGCCATTTTGATAGCAGGTCCAGGTGACCGGCCGAAGAAAGACTGGCCACTGCCATGAGGATACCCAGGAAAATCCCAAAAGGGCTGATACGTATTGGCTGATACACGTTGACATTAGTGATGACCCTTTTACGAATGAGTACTCTATTGACCATTTGATTCCCGGAACCCTCATCCGGATCGAATTCCGGCTGGGGTTCAAGGTCCAACCAAGGATCAACCTTCTCTTCGCAAGCATGATATACTGGCCGATTTCAAATTCATTTTGATACATCGCATAAAAAACAATGATTTTGATTTTCCAGGGAACGATCAGTTTATCATGGATAATTATGGATTATTATCCTTAATGGCACTTTCCGATGTCAAAGCCTATGGACTGGATTCGAGTAATGTACTGATCGAAGAGATCCCACTGGCATTTCCAGGCAATGGCAAAAAACCATTAACCCACCGAAGGATAAGAGTATAATCAAAAACAGGCTTCAATGGGTTAAGAAGGAAATAGTCAATATTTTACAGAATGTCGTTGACTCCGCCCCGGACGGCAGGGAAATCTATTTTTCGGCTTTCCAGGAGGAGCCCGGAATGGTTGTCATTGAAATCCTTGACGGGCAAGGTGCCATTCCTGATCAGACACTTAAAGGTTTGTTCGACAAATTTTGCAGGATTCCGGGTACCCGGATCGGTGCAGCAGGGTTGGGTATGGACATTGCCAAAACAATCATCGAGGCCCACAAAGGCGTTATCTTCCCCATAAGGCAGGAAAGCGGCCGTCTTTCCGTTGCTATCATCATCGGTAATCCCGATCAGGACTGAACCCAATCATCTCCCTGATGGCTTTTTCAACGAGTTGATTAAGCGAAATACCCAATTCGATTGATTTACGGGCCGCTTCGCGGTGAACTTCCGGATGGATTCGCACATTAAAGCTACCCTTGTATGACTTTTCATTGGATTTGCCGGTACTTAAACAAAGCTCATCATAATCCTCAACAGCTTCAATAAATGCCTGCTTTAGTTCTGCTACCGTTTTCCCTTCGAATGACACAAGATCATCAACTCCTTCAATCTTGCCATAGAAAACCTCATCTTCAGCACTAAAATGAACAGTGCCAATATATTCTTTGTATTTTATTACGTCTTTCATAAGAAACCCTCCCTTTTGAGAACCTCAATAATCATATCCAATTGATAAATTTTCATAATCTCACCCGGATGAGGCCGGTGCAACCTGATGATGTGCTTGGTTTTCTTATTGGCGAATGCGATTCGTGATCCGGAAGTCCGACCGGTGCAAACTTCAGAATACCCGAATGAACCAAGTAATCTCGCCAGCTCTCCGTATCTGAAATCCTTAGGTCTTGCCAATAAACGCCTGATCAGCTTTTCTTGTCGACTCATTTATGCAACTAAACATCAGTTGCAAATATAAATAAAAAACCAGTATACAGGTTAGTTGTTTAAAACTTCACGCTCACCCCAAATCGCAGATTTCCACTCGGTTTAGCCAGTATCCCAAAGCTGTACTCCCCAAAAATTCCAATATGCTTCGTTAAATAAAAAGAAAGACCCGCTCCATGCCGGATCTCGGAATAGAAACCCTTTGTCGGTACATTATAGCCTTCCGGTGTGGCATAATATGAGCCTCCGTACCGCCCGAGAAGGTAGAAATCGAGCCTGAAGTCGCGTTTCTTGATCAAAAATCCCAATGGGTGAAAGTTGAGGTTTAAACCAAAAAAAGGAGTGTTCATGTTCTCATAAACTAATCCTCCTCCCGTTATTACATACAAAGCTGAAGTCCGGCTGTAACCCAGATATCCTCCGATTTCCAGACAATTAAAAAGTCCGTAATTAGTTTCAATTCTGTAGTTACCGAAGGAATTTTTAATGCCATGTTTGCTGATGAACTGTCCCGGGTAACTCGCATAGCTTGCTTTAATATTCCACCGGTTTTTAATGTAAGACTCCTGGGCGTCAACCGCCAGATACGAGAAAATGAATAAGATCAGAATGACCGTTTGCTTTTTCATTAGATTGTTTATTTATTTTGATATAACCAATTCGTAAATCGCTGACCGAAAGGTTTTTTCACCCTTTTGGGAGTATCCTTATCAAAGTAAACCTTATAGGAAACTGAGGGTATGATCGGGAAAAAACTCATCTGGTACAGATTCAGGGGTTGAAACTCCTTCATCCATTCA
>JBBQOG010000172.1:0-7163 GCA_038330665.1 Bacteroidales bacterium | reverse complement strand
TAAGGAATAATCACACGGCCTGCCAGGTCATCCAAAAGACTCGTTTTAACAGCCATGTCAGTAGTTGCGGCAACCGTATCCTTAATGGTGTCCACGTTTTTCAGTACAATGGCTCCCAGGATAAGCGGACTGAGGATTCCTGCAGTTTTATTGCAAATCCCCATGATACTGATTCTTTTCGCTGCGCTCTCGATGGGGCCCAGGATCACAATGTATGGGTTTGAAGCTGTTTGCAACAAGGATAACCCGGCACCCTGAATAAATAATCCGGTCAGGAAAAGACCGAAAGTGCGGCTGGAGGCTGCGGGAATGAAAACAAGGCTTCCCACGGCCATCACGAACAGTCCGAGGGCCATGCCATTTTTGAAACCGGTGCGATGGAGAATCCATGAGGAAGGGATCGCCAGAAAGAAATAGGAAATATAAAAGGCAAAGGTCACGAAATACGCTTCAAAATTGGTGAGCTCGCAGGCTATTTTCAGGAAGGGGATGAGTGTGCCGTTCAGCCAGGTCACAAATCCGAAAATAAAGAACAGAGCGCCAATGATAATAATGGATGTTGCATAGGAGTTTTTCTGCCCCCCAGCTGATACGGTCGCGGTTGTTGCCATTGTGATTTTGTCTGGTTTAAATTTGCCACGAAAGATAAAAAAATTTCAGTGTCCTGATTATACATCTTTGTCATGAGGTTTCACCCCCGTAAGGCTGGCGATCTGCCATCACCAAAGTCTGCTGCAATTCAGAGAAAATGTCCTAATTTCGGCCTATGCAATTAAAATCCCTCCTCCTGTGTGTGTTGATCGCCACGATGATTTCCTGCAGCGGGCGACAATCCCCTGATAAGGTTCCAAATGGAGCTGATCAGGCGGAGGACTCCTCCGCTCTTTCGCAAGATGATAATGCCTACGACAAGGTTCATGCACTGTTGGTTTCACCCAAGAACCCGGAACCGGGCAAGGCATTTAGAATTTTATCGACAGGCGGATCCAGTATCCGCAAGGCACGGATTGAAGTGAGTGGCCCGATGGGTGAGCTGAAAGCACAAAACACGCGCAACGGTAATGGTTTACCTTACTGGCGGATTGATGGCTTTACTGCCGGCACTCCTGGGAATTATCAGGTCTTTCTTACCGATAGGGACGGGGCGACCAATACAATGGAATTCACCGTGGCGGATGGAAAGCCCGCCAAAAGTCCTTCCGGTTCCATCTGGACCTCACCCGAAGGCTGGACTTCGGAAACGGAGTTGTTATATTCCGCATGGATTAACGCGCTATTTTATGAGGCCGACGAACGTTCTTCATGGACTGCACTCGATGCGGTCATGCAAAACGGCGATCGGAATTTCCTCTATAATCACCTGGGATTACGCGAGGATGATCCGGAAGCCAATCCCCATGTGATCATGGAACCGGATTGTGCAGATAACCCGTTTTATCTTAGGGCCTATTTCGCCTGGAAACTGGGTTTGCCATTCGGCTTTCATGAAAGCGATCGCGGCTGGCTGGGTAAAGCTCCCACAACCGGTCGGTGGATTACGAATGCAACGACTACCTCAAAGAGTAATCCTGTGCTTTCCTTTAATGCTTTTTTAAGAAGGGTGATGGACGGGGTTCATTCCGGAACAGCACGTACCGCCCTTAAAGCTGAAAATTCAGATTATTATCCGGTGGAATTGACCCGCGAATCCTTGCGGCCCGGGGTGGTGTTCGCCGACCCTTATGGCCATACCCTGATTTTGGTACGATGGATCCCGCAGACCGGCAAAAAGCCAGGCATGCTGCTGTCGGTAGATGCCCAGCCGGATGGTACGGTGGCTATCAAAAGATTCTGGAAAGGGAATTTCCTGTTCACCACCACCGAAGTGATCGGCGACCCCGGATTCAAAGCTTTCCGTCCGATTGTTCTCACAAACGGCCATCAGGAATTATTAAACAACACTCAGTTGGGCTCCGGCACCGGGTTTATTCCTTTTTCAATGCAGCAACAGGGGCTTGGGGGCGATGAATTCTACCATACCATGGACCGGGCCATCAATCCGAAACCGCTTGATCCCGAGACTGCACTGCTGGACCTCATCCAGGCACTTCATGAGCAATTGGTCGTCCGGGTAAATTCCGTATCCAACGGCGAAGCCTATATGACTGCCCATCCCGGTGAAGTAATTCCGATGCCGGGCCGGCCGGCCGGGGTGTTCCAGGCAGGAGGGCAATGGGAAGATTTTTCTACACCGAACCGTGATCTTCGATTGCTGATCGCCATGGATGCCGTTACGGGTTTTCCTGAAAAAATTGTCAGCTCCCCCGGCGACTATAAATTGCCCTTGCTCAGCTCCCCTGAACAGGTTAAACAAAAACTCGAATCCTTGTTGGCCACGAAAACCAATCAACTGTCGATCACTTATCAAAGAAGCGATCGAAAGGAGCAGATCCTTACCCTTGCAGCGATTTTAAACCGCAAGGAGGCTTTTGAAATGGCCTATAATCCAAACGATTGCATTGAAATCCGATGGGGAGCGCCGGAAAACAGCGAAGAACGGTCCGCCTGCAAACGGCATGTTCCGCCCGGCCAGCTACAAAAAATGAAGGAGGTCAGAACCTGGTTTCAAAAACGGTTACATCCACCTACCTGAAATGGAAGCTGCCGGAAAATTTGTGGTTTATGATTCTGATACAATGTGTTGGACCATTTAATTTGTTATTTGTCATCCATCTGCGGCCGTGAAACCATCTCAATTATGATTTTTCCACCTTCTGAAATGTCTTTCTGCGTGAACCGGTAATTCGAAACCTGCTGGCCATTTACGGTGACATGGGCTACATACTTATTCTGCTGGCTGGTACCGGGTGCCTTGATATTCAGTTCCCGTCCATTCCCCAAATCCATGGTCACCTCTTCAAATATCGGGCTTCCGATCACATATTCCGGGTTTCCGGGCGTCGTGGGGTAGAATCCCATCGCCGAAAATACATACCAGGAGGATAAGGCTCCCCCGTCTTCATCGCCGCAAATGCCCATCAAGTCGTTCCGGAACCAGGACTCCATTAATTGTCGCACGCGTTTCTGGGTTTTCCAGGCCTCTCCCGCATAAATGTACAGGTAGGGAACATCAAAACCGGGCTCGTTACCCATTACAAACTGTCCCACAATGCCGGAAGCATCGGGTTGGTTGGTGAGGGTTGTCCATTTGGCATATCCGTTCAGGGATTCCTCAAACAGCTGATCCAGTTTCGCGGTAAATGCTTTTTTTCCACCCATCATGCTGATCAGATTATCAATGGCATGGGGTACAAACCAGGTGTAGTTCCATGCATTGATCTCAGCAAAATAGTCGCGGCATCCAATACCCCCGGAAGTTTTTGGATCGAATGGCTCTACCCAGGTGCCATCGGCTTTTTTTGGCGACATGAATCCGGTAGCCGCGTTGTATACGTTTTTATAATTTTCCGACCTTTTTAAGAACATTTTCTGATCGTTACTATTTTTCAGTTCCCCGGCCAGTTGTGCCAGACACCAGTCGTCATAGGATTCCTCAAGCGTAACCGCCACCGCCTGACGCTTCTCAAAAGGCCCGACCTCTTTCACGGTTTCGGGCTCTCCAGGCGATAGTGCCGGAAACCAGCCTTTTTCACGGTAAAACTTGTCCAGTTCCGTACCTGGTCCTTCCTTCCAGGGTATCATCGTTCCTTCCATGGCATTTTTTCTGAGGAGTGCATACGCTTTGGGTAAGTCAAATCCCCTAATACCCTTCATCCAGGCATCGGCAATAATTGCAGCCTGGTGGTGCCCGATCATGCATTTTGCATCCCCTGATATCTGCGGAAAAGTGGGCATCCAGCCGCTTTGTTCACCCATCAGGATATACGATTTGATCATATCCGACTCCCGGTCCGGACTGATCAAAAAGCGCAAAGGATGCAGCGTGCGGAAAGTATCCCAGCTCCAGTCGTCGACATAAAAGTCGTGGGTGGTTTTATTGCTCTTTTTATTATAAGCACTGTAATAGCGCCCGTATTCATTGATGTTCACCATCCGCTCCATACTGCGGTACAGTGCGGTATAAAAGGTGATCCGCTGATTTTCGGTGCCTCCCCTGACTTTGATCTTTCCAAGCTCCAGGTTCCACGAGTCTCTTCCTTGATCTACCAGCTTGTTGAAATCCCAGCCCGGGATCTCTTTCAGGAGATTCCGTCCTGCCTGGGCAATATCAATCCAGGAAATTCCATAATTCATTTTCACCTGTTCCGCCCCGTCGAAAACCAAAAAGTACTTCAAACCTTTGCCTTTTGTTTTGCTTTTATTAACCACTTTTCCATCGGTATCAATAAAGCCCGATTGTTTGACCGGCCGGTTAAACCAGATATTGGCATACTCACGAACGCCATTCATGACTTCACTACCAAAAAGGTTCTGCTCATTCTTCAGCTCAAAGCTACCGTCATCGGTGGTCTGAAAAACAAGGATCAGGTCCTTGGTGGATTCCGGCGAAAACTGGAAGAATCCGCACCTTTCCGAAGGTGAATAATCCACTGTGATATTATTGTCCTCGAGCAGGACCGAATAATGATACGGGGTTATCTTTTCAAAGTCCTTATCAAAACCCGAACTAAAATTGGCTTTCTGCAAAGCATCCATGCCGGATAAAGGCATCACGGTAATGGCTGCACGGCCTCTGTGTTCAGGCCGGTTCAACGGAAATCCATAAATCCTTCCGCCCAGGTAAGAATCAGAAATCCCCGGACTCGTTACCGGAAAAAAACGAATCATGCCGAAGGGCCGGTGAACGGTTGGGAAGGTGGGCATGAGTACATGACTGATCCCGCCGATATAGGGGTTTACCAAATCCACAGGATTCGTAAGTTCCTGAGATACAAGTGGAAGTGTGATCATTGCCAGGGCAGCCAGATTCAAAGCCAGGACACGTCGTGCGGAAGTTTTCAGATGGAGTTTCATCATTTCAATTTTTGAGCGCATAAAGATAAACTCTCTTTCCAATAGCGCCTCATTTGAAACGGCCAAATGCCTTTATTCATGCGGCCGCAGTCGGGTTTTTTGTAAATTGCCCCATCTAATCCGATGACCATAAACATACCCCACAGGCCAATCATGAATATCAAAAAATATTTTAAAGTACTGTTAATATGGTGCTTAGCAGTATCTTCCGTAAGTGCACAAGTGATTTCTTTGCAAACCCTGCTTCAGGAAATGACCGACCCCGGTAAAATGGCCCGTTTTCCGGCAAAGGAATATCAATCCTTACAAAGCAGCAGTTATAACCGGGCCTCCGTGTCGCCCGAAAAACCAGGCTGGTTCGCCGATTCCGACGGGGTGAGCTGGATTCGGGAGGAATCAATCGATGGGAAAACTGAGTATGTGGTCATGGAACATACCGGTCCGGGATGCATCACCAGGATGTGGACTCCGTTCTTTTATTACGATTATAATAACCGCAAAGGCCCGAATATCCGGATATACCTGGATGGAAATCCAATACCCGTAATCGATGAGTGCTATATCGACCTGGTTTCCGGTAAAGGTTCGATCAAGCCCCCCTTTGCCTCCTTCACCGCACGCGCCGGAGATTGCTTCCTTCCCATTCCATTCGGGAAAAGCTGTAAAATCACCATGACCGATAAGGCTTTCTACCACATCATTAATTACCGTGCCTATACGAAAGGAACCCGTGTAAAAACCTTCAGCCTGAAGCACGTTCAGAAAGCGGACCCTGAGATGGCAAAAGCGGCAGAAATGCTGGTCTCACCCCCGTCCGGGGCCACATCGCAAGGCATTACAAAGACTTTGAAACTGAATGACCAGGAGACGGTTAAGCTGCCCGACGGCGAACATGCCATCCGACAGCTGACCATCCGGGTGGATCCACAGGCTGATCCCAAATCGCTTCGCTCCACTATCCTGCAAATAACTTTTGATGGGGAAACTACCGTTTGGTGCCCGGTGGGTGATTTCTTTTGCAGTCCTGATAAAATAAATCCCTTCCATACCTGGAACCGCACCGTACTTCCTGATGGAACGATGATCTGCAGGTACGTCATGCCGTATGAAAAGAGTGCTGAAATTAAACTGATCAATCTCGGGTCCCATTCGGTTGACCTTTGGCTCGATCTTCAGATCGATTCCTGGAAATGGGACAAACGCTCCATGCATTTTAATGCAGCCTGGAAGCCGGTGGGCACCCTCGCCGGCGATCAATTTAAGGATATGAATTTTATCGATATAAAGGGGAAAGGGGTTTTGGTTGGGGATGCACTCACCGTGCTGAGCCCCGGACGCGGTTGGTGGGGCGAAGGGGATGAAAAGATTTATATCGATCAGAAGGATGTCGCCCGGAGATTTCCATCGCATTTCGGCACCGGTACGGAGGATTATTATGGCTGGGCAGGTGGGGTGGTGCCTACCGGTCGCGATACCTTTTCGACCCCGATCGGGGCCAATGTATGCAATGGCAACCCGCTTGATCCCCGGGGTTATAATATCTGCACACGCAACCGGATCCTGGATGGAGTCCCCTTCCATAATCGTTTGGTATTTGATATGGAAGCTTCCCCCGGAACCGATATCCGGGAATCCTGGAATCTTCTCGATTATTCCCTGGTTACATTCTGGTATGCCATTCCGGGGTCTACATCCAATGCACTGGCCAATCCGGAGCAGGCAGCAAAACCTATTCTGTTATTGGATGACATCGACCGGATGCAGGATTTTTTGAAGGAGGGCAAGGTAATGCTCAATTCAGAAGTGATTGATCTTCCATTTCAGGTGAAAACGCATCCCGGACAATTTACCGTGTTCCATTTCAATTTACTCGCCGGAGATTCAAAACTGAAGAATGTGAAGGTTCAATTTTCAAACCTGCAACCTGCAACCGGAAACCTGCCAGCTATCCCAACCTCCCGGATGACCTGTTTCAACGCCGGTGGCATTGACTTTAAAGGTCGACCCTTTAACAAAATCATTGATGTTTTGGCCGGTCAGCAGCAGGAGCTCTGGATGGGAATCGACCTGGACGTTAATACCTCCGGAGTTTACAGCGGAACAATTGAACTGACCAGCGGAAAGCTTAAGAAATCTGTTCCGTTGGAGATACATGTGGAGGGTGACGCTGTGGAGAACCATGGATATAATGAAGGTAAAAACCTGTCGCG
>JBBQOG010000171.1:0-7198 GCA_038330665.1 Bacteroidales bacterium | reverse complement strand
CCCATCCAGGATATCATCCAGACGTGACTGCCCCGACCGCTCATCCCTGAGCCGGATATAAAACTGCAGAGGGTCTGTGATTTGCCATCTGGCATACGTTTCAACAAAAATGAATTTCTTATCCGCGGTAGGCACCTGGTTCGGATCCCCATCCCATTTAAGATATCGTTTATCGAAACGCTGAACTTTTTGAATAAACGGAACTTTAAAATTCATACCCGGCTTGGTCCGGCTTCCTCCAACAGGTTTACCGAACTGTGTGACAATAGCCTGCTGGGTTTCATCCAGAACAAAAACACTTCCGAACACCAATATGCCGACAACCACAATACCGATAAGATAGATTATATTTTTTGTTTTCATGGCTTATTGGTTTGCGGTTTTAATTTTCCGGTCGATATTGAGTAAAGGGAGCACATTATTTCCCTTTTCATCCACAATGATCTTATCCCCGATCTTAGGAAGAATTCTTTCGAGCGTTTCGAAATAGATTCGTTTCTTGGTGACTTCAGTTGCCTTGATATACTCGGCATATAAAGAATTGAACCGGTCGGCTTCCCCGATGGCGCCGTTCACCCGGTTAAGGGCGTAAGCTTCGGCCAGCTGAATCGTTTCGGCCGCTTCTCCCCGGGCCCTCGGAATGACCTGGTTGTAGTCCGACTCGGCCTGATTAATCAGGGTCTCCCGTTCCTGCTGTGCCTGGTTGACCGCATTAAAGGAGGGCTTCACCTTTTCAGGCGGGTTTACATCCTGTAAAACCACTTGTTCAATGCTCATGCCATTTTCATATTCCTCACACATCTCCTGTAGTAATTTCTCCACTGAGGAGGCCACAGCCTGTCGGCCCACGGTTAGGACTTCGTTAACCGTACGATCGCCAACTGATTTACGCATGGCGGCTTCCGACATATCGCGCAAGGCATCCTCGGCGTCCCTTACCCTAAACAGAAATTTGTAGGAATCGGTTATCCGGTACTGCACCACCCACTCCACGTTGGCCAGGTTCAGGTCGCCGGTAAGCATCAGGGATTCTCCGGTGAAATCACTGGTGGAATAAACGGTATTGATGCCCGGTTGAATGGTCCGAAAACCAAACTCCAGTTTCAGCTGCCTCTGAACAGGTATTTTATACATTTTC
This sequence comes from Bacteroidales bacterium, assembly GCA_038330665.1. Lineage (GTDB taxonomy): Bacteria > Bacteroidota > Bacteroidia > Bacteroidales > UBA12481 > UBA12481. The sequence goes on along the minus strand of JBBQOG010000171.1, from coordinate 6,060 downwards.
TCCAGTCCCAGCGGAGCAATAAAGCTGAGCCCCGGATCCACCGTACGGGTGAATTTTCCCAAAAAGAGCACCACGCCTTGTTCTTCAGGCTTGATGGTTTTGATCGAAGTAGCCAACACGACCAGGATAATCAATCCGGGAAGCACTTTGCCCATATTAATGCGAAGCCAGGCAAAAAACTTCTCAATGGTTTCATTTAAATTTTCCATAACAACAGTATAATTTGTGAGTGTAAGATAGGACTTTTTCCACCCTCGCCCAATCCGGGAAAAAGTGGAATTCAGAATTAATAATTTGTTGTTATCTTCCAACATTCATAGATGGAAAGAATTGAATTATGAAGCAGAAACCATTCAAATCAGGCAGGGTTATCCCGATGTCTCTGTCGTTGGGCCTTGCCATGCTGCTGATTGCGCTTACCCAGTGCGAAAAGGGCTCCTATCCCGTTAACGGCGATCCTTCGAAATTCACCTACCTGGCCGAAGCCTATCCGCCCTTTAATTATTCGGAAAACGGGTCGATGCAAGGAATTTCGGTCGACCTGCTGGAGGATATCTTTAAAAACAGGGGAATTCCCCTGGACCGCCGTAACATGACCGTTTCCGACTGGAAAACGTCGTATGAAACCACCCTTACCACGCCGAACACCATGCTTTTTTCAATGGTAAATACCACCGAGCGGTCCGACCTGTTCAAATGGGTGGGTCCGATCGCTCCGCTTATGGAAATGGTGATCGGGTTAAAAAGTTCCAACGCGCAGATTACCGTAATAACGGACCTGAACAACTTTTTTACCGGTGCGGTGGAGGGTTACAGCAGCCTCGATCTTTTAATGGATCGCGGTATCCTGCGCCCGAATATTATCCTGTTTCCAAACTATTCTGAACTCTATAAGGGACTTATGGAAACTCATGAAGTACAGTTCATTTCCACCTCGCAATCCGGACATAATCTTATTATTCAGGCCATGGGATATTCCGCGGCGGATTTTACCGTTCCGGTTCCCGTGCATTCTGACAACCTCTATTTCGCATTCAATATCGAAACCTCCGATGAGATGATTGCCGATTTCCAGGCTGAACTCGATCACCTGAAAACGGACATGAGTGCCGACGGAAGCAGTGAATATCAAAAAATCCTGAACCGGTACAGCCTGATTCAACATGGTAACGACGGAATCACCGACGACATGGTAATCAGTTTGGTAAATCGCACTTCATCGGATCTTGCCTCGGATGCGCCCGGCACGATTTCCAAAATCAACCAAGGTCTTTCGCCCTATAAGGATCCCGGAAATCCTGACCTTTATTCCTTTGCGTATGATACCACCGTGGTGATGGTAGCGCATCCGGTGAACCCTTCACTGGTGGGAGTTTCTTTTGCCGGGAAACCGGATGCAACCGGGAAAAATTTCCGGGATGACATTATCAATGGGGCCCTGGCAAACGGCACAGGCTGGATTAATTATGTGTATACAAAGCCCGATATGAGCGGCTTGTTTTTTAAAACGACCTACTACCAACTGACGGTTGGAAGCGATTCCCGGAAATACGTGGTGTGTTCAGGCAAATATAACTGATAGTCAACTTATTACAATTATGGTAAATATAATCGATTCGAAATTCTGGACAGAGCTCTTCGCAAATGGCCAGACCTGGCTGATCAAGGAATTGCCCGGGTTACTGATTGCCATTCTCATTTTTTTCCTGTCCATGAAGCTGATCAAGTTTTCGCTGAAAAAGCTAAAGGCGGCCATTACGAACCGGACCAAATCAATGGAAAGTATCGACGGGGATGAAGCCGAAAAGAGGATCAATACACTGGTAAACATCATTCACGGAATACTCAAAATCATTCTGTGGGCCATATTTATCATGATATTCCTGCAAAAATTCGGTATCGACATTGCCCCGATACTGGCTGGGGCCGGGATCATCGGCCTGGCCGTAGGCTTCGGGTCCCAGGAATTGGTGAGGGATTTTATATCCGGATTCTTCATGATCCTCGAGAATCAGGTACGTACCGGAGATGTGGCCATAATCAATGGAACCGGAGGATTGGTTGAGAAAATCGAACTTCGGACCATCACACTCCGCGACCTTTCGGGAGTGGTTCACATTTTCCAGAACGGTAAAATCAACAGTGTGGCGAACATGACAAAGGATTGGTCGGCCGTGGTATTTGATATCGGCGTCGCCTATAAGGAAAATATCCCGGAAGTGATCACCTGTATGAAACAGGTGGGCGACGAGCTTCAATCGGACCCTGATTTTAGCGATATGATACTGGACCCCATCGAGATATTCGGTCTTGATAAGTTCGACGACAGTGCAATTATTATAAAGTCCCGGTTCAGAACCAAACCCTCGCAGCAGTGGACCGTGGGAAGGGAATACCGGAAGCGCCTGAAGGCTGCTTTTGATGCGCAACATATCGAAATCCCATTCCCCCATACCACCCTTTTTTGGGGCGACAAAATGAAACCCGGTATTCCGGAAAATATCGCTTAAACACAATAATTAATCTGAAATCATATGGTTATTCTACTACTGGGCTTCTTGTTTGGCCTCACACTTCAATATGCTAAACTAAACAGATATAATACCATCAGCGGCCTGGCCATGATGAAGGATTTTACTGTTGCAAAAGCGATTGCCGTGGCCATTGGCGCCGGGGCTATTCTCCTGAGCATAGAAATTGGATCCGGACTGGCCTCCTACCATCTGAAGCCACTCCTGTTGGGTGGGATCATTTTGGGCGGACTCCTTTTTGGAACCGGAATGGCCATTCTTGGCTATTGTCCCGGGACCCTGCCGATATCTCTTGGAGAGGGATCCCTGGATGCGCTGACAGGGGTGGCCGGTGGGCTCACGGGCGGACTGATTTATACCCTGGCACTGCCATCGGTAAAAGGAATTCTGGGTCCGGACCTGGGTAGCATTTCAATCAACACCCTGGTTGGTGGGCACCCATTCCTTTTTTACCTAATGGTCTTTCTTGCCGGTGGAATCTTTATCGGGATCGCGTTCCTGATTCATGCCCGGGAGAAAACAAAAAATCTGAAATGGCTTTATGCAGGAATCGCATTGGCTGTGCTGAATTCGATCGTTTTTCTTACTGCCGTAAGCAACCGACCCATCGGAGCTTCAACCGCCTATCCGTATACCAGTGATCTGCTTACCGGTACAACCGGCTCCGGATATTTCGCTAAAATCCAGGGTCCGGGACTCTGGGAATTGAAGTTCCTGGCCGGGGCCTTCCTGGCAGGATTGATCGGCTCACTGATCCGGAAAAACTTTAAACTGGTACTGATCCATGATAACTGGAGAAAATACAAGGGAGATTCCTCATTGAAGCGAATACTCTGGGCTTTTTTCGGTGGATTTATTTTGATATTCGGAGCTCGCATGGCCGGCGGTTGTACCAGTGGTCACATTATTTCTGGCGGCATGCAATTGTCGATCAGTAGTTTAACTTTCGCCCTATTTGTTTTTACCGGATTGCTGATCACCGGATATCTATTCTACCGACCCAGAACTGATCAATAGACCCGATCTCTGTTAACGGATCATTGCCGGATCAAAAGGCCATCCGGGCCCAGCCCTGCTTGTCAGGCCTTCTGGCCGGCAGGTTCAATATCTCCCGTCCGGTTTCCACATAATACCGGTAGTTTTCAATCGGTGTTCCATTGGGGATCCGGTGATCCAGCCCGAATACGCATCCACCCTGCTGCATCAGCGGCTGCATTTTGTATTCCAGTTCGTCGCGGATGGCTTTTTTATCCTGCCTCAGCACATGCTTATCGATGCCACCCCGCATCACCAGGCGATTGCCGAACTTTTTACGAACTTCCACGATATCCATCCCCGCCGCCGGTTCAAACGGATGCATGGAATTAATTCCGCAGTCGGTCAGCGATTCCAGGATCGGGTTTACATTCCCATCGGTATCCATATCGAACAACCGCGTACCGCGGGATGAAAGCAGGTCCCAAATTTTTCGAAAGTAAGGTTTTACATAGGCTTCGATTTCATTGGGACCGATCAGTGGCCCCGTTTTCCCGGCCAGATCTTCGTGAACAGAAAGCTGGTCGATAACCAGTTTTTCGCTGACCTGCTCCAGTACCCGTAACGAAGTGTCGGTGAGGGTATTCATCATATCCTGCATGAGTTCGGGTTCCAGGAAATAGCTCAGGCAGGCATTCTCCTCGCCCATGAGCTGCCGCGGCAGGTCGAACCCGCCCGGAATATAAGCCACCACGAGGTGTCCCTTCTTCTGCAACTTTTTGGCCTCGTCGACCTGGTCCCAGTTGATGCGTTCGTTTCGATATTGTAGCAGCGGTTTTACGGTGAGCCAGGAATCCATGTCCTTCACCGGGTAATCCAGCGGCAGGGGAATGGTTGAATATCCTTTTACCAGCTTGGTACGGCGACCAAGCTCGTCTTCCTTGATAATGAATTCATCATTGTCCTCGAGCACCCGCTCGGTTCTTCCTCCGAATACACCGGTGGACCCCCCGCAGGTAACCACCGGCACATAATCCCAGTCGAAGGCGGTCATATTAAGTTCGTCCGGGGAAGCCCCCTGCGCGATCCACTCCTTTTCCAATCCAACCAGGGGACCGAAAAGCTCCACAAACATCTGGCGCTCAAACCGTCCGAACGTCATCAGTTCCAGATAATCTTCTCTGCTATACCTCATTGCAACTTTTGGGATTATTAATTATGGATAAACCCAAACTTACCTGATTTCACCCGTTTTTCTTCCATGCAACATTCAGTATCTTGGTATAATCTTTTAATGGAAAATGAAATGAACAAGCTACCTGTTTCGGTTATGTTGACGCTCCTGTTTCTATCCTCCACTGTTGTCGCAACGGCTCAGAAAGCCAGTCCTGAAACCCTGAAAAACTGGCAGGATTCGCGCTTCGGCATGTTTATCCATTGGGGGCCGGTGAGCCTGACGGAAAAAGAACTGAGCTGGTCGAGGGCCAATACCAATCCCAAGTGTCCGAACAATGGGCCCACCCCGGCGGTCGAATATGACAATCTGTATAAAAGATTCAATCCGGTTGATTTCAACGCCACCGAGTGGGTGGCCACCGCCAAAGCCTCCGGGATGAAGTATATGATACTCACGGCAAAACATTGCGACGGGTTTCTGTTATGGGATTCTAAGGTTGATGACTACAATATCATGCACACCCCGTTCAAAAGGGATGTTTGTGCCGAGTTGGCAAAAGCAGCCCATGCTGCGGGGATGAAACTGGGCTGGTATTTTTCTCCGATGGATTGGCGTGATCCGGACTGCCGGAACGAAAAGAATGCGGAGTTCGTGAAGCGCATGCAGGCCGAGTTAACGGAGTTGCTGACCAATTATGGCAAAATCGATATTCTCTGGTTCGACACCGATGGCCGTTCTGCTCCGTGGGATCCGGAAAACACCTATAAGCTGGTGCGAAAACTCCAGCCGGATATCCTGATTAACGAACGACTCGACCTTGGCGATCAGGGAGGATGGAACGAAGGTGTCATTGGTTCTCAGGCCGACTTTCATACACCGGAACAAACGGTGGGGAAATTTGATACCCGTCCCTGGGAATCCTGCATGACCCTTTCGGCTCACAACCAGTGGGCCTGGGGAGGGCATTCCGATGGAGTTAAACCGGTGGAGCAATGCATCGATATGTTGGTTCGCTGCGCCGGCGCCAACGGAAACATGCTGCTCAATGTAGGACCGATGCCGGATGGAGATATGGCGCCGGAACAAATTCAGGTGATCCGAAAAATGGGAGAATGGCTCTCGGATAACGGGAAAAGTATTTACGGCACGCGGGGGGGACCATGGGAACCTGGCAAATACGGTGTATCCACCTATAAAGGACATCAGGTATACCTGCATATACTAAACCGGACCGGTGACACCCTTAATTTGCCTTCCATACCGGCGAAGATTCTCCGATGCTCAATCCTGAATGGAAAACCCGTGGAAGTGATCCAATCCGGATCCGTATTTCAGCTCATATTGCCAGCTGCTGACGTGAAGGTACAGGATCTTATC
>JBBQOG010000170.1:0-7208 GCA_038330665.1 Bacteroidales bacterium | reverse complement strand
CCCCATGCCCCCTGTACAACTTCACCGGTCCGTCGAGTTTCAGCTTTAGTACGGTGACATACAGATCAGTGGCATTCGCCGGGACATCAATATACACCAAACCCGGAACTGCGCTCCACGAAATTTTACCCACCACTTTGTGCGATAGCTTTTGTCCGTTGCCCAATACGGAAACCTCCTCGATCTTGTTGATCAGTCCCTTCAGCATGATGGTGCCGTCAACTTTTCCGTGCAAAAACAGATACAGCGAGGTGGAGTCTTTGGAAAGGGTGGTGGGTCCATAGAAATGGCCCTGCGGGATACCGCCGACGGTATTGAAAATGGCCTCGGAATGTTTCTTATTCCACGATCCAAGTTCCCGTAAAAGGTTGATCTGCTCATCGGGAATGGTGCCATCCTCTTTCGGCCCGATATCCAACAGCAGGTTTCCCCCATTCGAAACCGCATCCACAAAAATGGTGATGATTTCATAAGGGGTCTTCCAGTTATTGTCGTGGTGAAAACCCCAGTTATCGTTGGTGGTCATGCAAAGCTCCCACCAGCTGTACTTTGGTCTCGAAACCGGAAAGTTCTGCTCGGGAGTTTCATAGTCACCATAGCCCTGCAATCGGCCGTTTATGATGGCTTTTGGATTGCGTGCCAGGATCATCGAGCGGACTTTCTCCGATTCCCACTGCTCGGCACTGTGTTCCCAGTCACCATCGAACCACCAGAGGTCCGGATTGAATTCTTTACTGATCTCCAAAATCTGGCCCTGAAAGAATTGGCGAAATTTATTCCATCGGTCATAATCTTTTTCAACCTGATATTTTGAACTGTCCTTGAGAAACCCCGGATAATCAGGATGCGACCAGTCGATCAGCGAAAAATAGGCTCCACACTTTATGTTTCTTTTCCTGAGTTCCTCGAAAAACGGCTTGATCATATCCTTTTTTGCCGGAGTGGATTTAACGATACTCAGGTTATTCATTTGGGTGTCATACATGGCGACCCCATCATGATGCTTGGTGGTTACCACAGCATACCGTGCACCGCTCTGTTTGATCAATTCCGCCCAAAAGGCAGGATCATAATTTTTCAGAGTGAACCCCTTGAGCTGCTTCATGTAATCAGGGTACGCGATCTTTTTATTATAAAAACTCCATGATTCATCGATGCCATCTACTGCATAAATTCCTGTGTGAATGAAAATTCCGAGTTTGGCGTCGGAAAACCATTGCATCTTTTCCCGGATGCTTTCGGGATTGATTTTTTGCTGTGCCGGTAAGGTTAGGGTGACCAGGCAAAGGCCGGCTGCCAGAAGTAAATTCCTTTTCATACCACTGAAACTTATTTTGTAAAATACCTTTTCCTCAGATAACAGGTTAACCCGGCACAAGCCACAAGCAGTAGGGTGCTCATAGGGGCTCCGGTACAAACAGAATGATATCCCATCATATTATCTTTGCTGGCTCCCGCATTCGGAAAAATCGTTATGATGGCCGAAAGAGTAAAAACGATGGTCAGGGCCAGCATCCATTCGTATCCTTTTTTTCTGATTTTCATCTGAATAATTTATTTTAAAACTAATTTGGAACCAAATTTGTATAGATGAACCAGGACAAATAAACAAATATTTTTTCCAATGAAGGCAAAATCACTTATCCCCGCACTTATCAGCATCCTGCTGATCTGTTTTTCACTCAATTCCTTCGCACTGCCAATAGAAAAGGGAGGGCTTAAGGATTCGGATTCAGTAAAGCGCAAGCACGGACTTTCATTTGGTGGACTTGGATTTTTTGCGCCGGGAATTCACACGATTCAGTATAGCAAAATCGGAGAATTCCTTCCTGCCGCTTATCCTGCGATCACCAATAAGCCCTTTATGACCGGGGGAGTTGGGTATGGTATTATAGGTAATATTATCGTCGGTGGTGCAGGCGGAACCATGCATGCAGGAACATTTATTAAAGATAATCGACAGGTTGAACTTACCGGTGGTTATGGGTTTTTTACCCTGGGGTATTTGTTGGTGAATCGCAAGGGGTTCCTGATCTATCCTTTGGTTGCAATCGGGGGCAACGACCTTCAAATGTATATTCATCAAACCGGACAAACCAGCGGGTTCAATGGTGTGGTGACCAATCCGTATCAGGCCACAACCATCCGGAATCACGAAAAAATGCTCCGATTTTCCTTATCCGGACTCTTTGCCCCTCAAAGCTTCAAATCTGATGGGGGCGCAAACGGCCTGATGATTGGATTTGAGGCTGGTTACCAAATGGGTTATGGAAGCGATCCCTGGACCTATGACAATGGTGATATCGTCGACCGTATCGGATTCGGAAATAATTCATTCTTTATCCAACTCCTGATCGGTGGCGGTGGGGTGATGAAAAGATAACAGAGACTACCTGACATCCGGCAGACTGATCATCCGGTACTTTCCGTTGGATTTGAATTCAACCAGCAAGCTTTCCCCGGGTTGGAATACCAGGTTCATCGCTGTGCTTTTACCCTCGATATTTACCGTAATATTCCTTTGAAGCGTTTCTTTCGTGTCGGCCTGACCGTATTTTACCGGATAGGTAAAATCCCGGGCGATGGGATTGGCAAAGAAAATGTAGTATTGATCACCATCCTTCCGGCACCAGAAAAATGGTAAGTCGTTACCCTCGATGAGGGCCTTCACCCCTGAAATATTTGACCAGTCGGGGGTGGAGAGTTCCATAAGGGTAGTAGCCAGCACTCCGAAATCATCATGCCTGATATAACCCGCTTCCTCCGGTTTTTGCTTCAGGCATATCGGGAACTTTTTCTCCGCCAATGCCACCATCGTTTTCAGTACCTCATAATCCAGATATTTCGCATCCACATATAAACTCCTGAAACGGCAATTTCCCATTCGTAGAGACGGATGATTATCCGTCTCTACCCTGTCTTTCACGCTTTCTTTGAGGAAGGATCCATTGATCCACAAAGGCTGAAATCCCCTGATTTCCTCCGGAACCACCCGGTATCGGAATTCATATTCGCCCCAGGCCCACGGCAGCTGTTTCTCCTTAGGCATTTCTCCTGCGATCCAGGCGTCTTCCAATGGCAGATATACCGCCACATCCGAATACACTTCCCCGCGGCGCATATATTCCGATACGGTGGTCATATAATTATTGAATGAGGCAAGATGATCGGACAGAGCACCGGCCCGGCCTACATGAACCGTGGCATAAAAGGAAATGGTGTCGGAACCCGCCGGATTATAGGGGGTGCCATGCCAGATAATCTGATTCACCCCATGTGCAAAAAGGGCATCGGCCACCATTTTCAGATCGGAGACCTTCTCTTCCCGCATATGTTCCCGGGGCCAACCGTATAAACAGGTAAACGTTTCGGAGGTCACCAGCTTTTTGCCCGACAGGGCAGCCGCTGAAGACGCAATTCGGGAATAGGAAGGCTCATACAGCATAGCCTCGGATTCCGGAACATCGAGTGCGGCATAGGCACTGATCAGATCGGTGGGAGAGCCGGAACATTGTCCCCGGCTGAATCCTCCCAAGCGATGGGCTTCCTCAGTGAAGGGTATGTAGAAATTATTGATAACCAGGCTGGAAACCAGCTTCATGTAATCGTATCTCGGTCCTTCCGCACCCGAACTCAGAATGTCGTTTTTCATAAAGGGTAGGATGTCATAGTGGAAGCGGGCCTTAAAAATGGAATCAAACCCGATGGTCCACAGATTTCGCGTATCCACCTCCCAGGAATCCACAAAAATCCCGGATGGCTTACCGGTGCTCATGGCCGGTTGCAGTGCTCCGCCCATTCGTTGTGCATAGTGTTCAAAGGCCGTTTTATTCAGATGGTCGAGCACCAGTCCCTGCCGGGGATAATCCCACGAGGCTGTGATCCACTGGCGGAAATCGGGATTATTAAAGGATTGGGTACTCTCTTGCGGCTTAACTTCCAGATCGCCGAAAGGCCAGAGCGAACCGAAAGTGAAATCAACCGAAAGACCCAGCGAATCAGCGTAATACTTGCAATAGGCTACTACCTCCGACCATTCCTGACTTAACCAGGGTTGTCTTGGAGTATAGTTCAACGTATCCTTTTTCATCCGGTTCAGCGGATAGATCCAGGCGACTTCCACCCCACCAAATCCATTGGCTTTCAACCAGTCGAGCTGAACGGCTACATCCTGTTTTTTTATCTCTGATGCAAACCACCACCAGCGGGTCAGTGGTTTCGAGGAAGAATAGGGGCCGATATCCGGCTTTCCACAAGAACCAACCACCATCATACATAATGCGATAATTCCGAACAGCGCAACCTCAGCACTACACTTGGTTCTGTCATCCCCGCAAAGGCGGGGACCTTTACCCTTAGCACCTCGTTCTCCAAGGGAACCTTTACCCTTAGCACCTCGTTCCCCGAGGGAACCACTATCCTTGCCAGTTAATCTGATATTGAAATACATCGGTAATTGATTTTCGTTAGGCTAAGCTACGGAAATCTTTTTTGGATAGCTTTGTGGGACCATGGAAACCTTCCTGAGCCAACTGAGCAAGCAATTTCAATTACCCCTGCAAAACCCTGTTCTGGTATTTGCATTGATCCTCGTGATCATTCTCTTGGCTCCCATTCTGCTCAAGCGACTGCGTGTACCGGGGATCATCGGTCTGATTCTCGCAGGCATATTGGTAGGGCCTTACGGACTTAACCTGCTGGCCAGGAACGAGGCGATCGACCTCTTTTCGACGATAGGGATTCTGTATCTTATGTTCATCGCCGGGCTCGAACTCGAGATGAAAGAATTCAGGCGGAATTCCCGCAGGAGTATCGGCTTTGGAGCGCTCACCTTTTTGGTGCCCATTCTTTTGGGATTTCCCGCCTGTTTTTTTATTCTGAAATATGATTTTACTGCGAGCCTGTTGCTTTCCAGTATGTTCTCCGCCCATACCATGATTGCCTATCCGGTGGTGACCAAATTCGGTATTGCCAGGGATGAGGCGGTGGCCATCACAGTGGGGGGAACCATCCTGACCGATACCGCTGTACTACTGGTTCTTGCAGTGGTCACCGGATCACATAACGGAGAAATTAATTCCGGTTTCTGGCTGCGGATTTTTATTTCGATGGCCGTATTCCTGCTGATCATGTTTTACCTGGTCCCGTTCATCGCCAAATGGTTTTTTATCCGACTAGAGGGGGAGAAAACATCCCATTATGTGTTCGTCATGGCAATTGTATTCCTGGCGGCTTTTCTCTCACAGCTGGCAGGTATGGAACCCATCATCGGCGCCTTTGTGGCCGGACTGGTATTGAATAGGCTCTTGCCGCCTTCATCTGTCTTGATGAACCGCATTCAGTTTGTGGGAAATGCCTTGTTTATTCCTTTTTTTCTGATCAGTGTCGGGATGCTTATCGACTTGCGAAGTCTGTTCCACGGCAATGGTGTGTTGCTTATTGCTGCAGTAATCATTATGGTAGCATTGGCTGGAAAGTACCTGGCCGCCCGGATTACACAGGTTTTATTCGGATATACCGCCACGCAGGGGCTCCTGATTTTCGGACTTAGTGCATCAAGGGTGGCAGCCACAATGGCCGTGGTGCTGGTTGGATACAAAGCGGGAATTCTGGATAAGTCCATTCTGGAAGCCACTATCCTGTTGATCCTGGTTAGTTGCCTGGTAGCCGCAATTGTAACCGAATTCGCGGCTAAGAGGATGGTAACCGCCTCGGATCAACCGGAGGAGCCCCGGGTGACCAAACTCAGTGGCAGAGAATCTATCCTGGTGCCAGTTGCCAATCTGATCAACCTCGAAGGGTTACTGGAATTTGTCCAATATATCAGGGATAAGGCCAGTATGAATCCAATCCGGGTTTTGTCGGTTGTGAACGAACTTGGGGATTCGGATTCCAGGCTCATGAAGATGCGGAACAGCCTGAACAAAATCGCTGAAAGTTCGGCTTTTCCGGATTCAATGATACAAACAATTGTCATCGCCGATCAGAATGTACCTGCCGGGATCAACCGGATCAGCCGTGAACTCGATGTGCAAACCATCATCCTGGGTTGGCCGATGAAAGGAACTTTTACCGATCTGATTTTCGGACATAAAACCGACCATATTCTGGAAACCAACGATAAGTGTGTTATGGTTTGCCGGATTATCAATCCGCTGATCGCCTATAATCGCATTATCCTGGTGAGTCCTCCCCTTTCGGAACTCGAACAGGGCTTTGATTACCAGGTAAGAAAGGTGGCTTTGCTCAGTCAGGAGATCAAAAAAAATATCCATCTGTATGCAAATCTGAAAACCCGTGGCCGAATCGCTACCATCCTATCAGAAAACAAACTAAACCCTGGAATACGTGATTTTGACATACATGAATGGGACCAGGTCACTCCGTTTCTGCTGAAATCACAACCGGATGATATTATTTTCTTCTTTCTTGGCCGGAAAGGATCCGTTTCCAGCCACCCAAACATGGATCACCTGTTTGAGCGGGTTGCCACAAACTGCACCACCCAGATGGTGGTTCTGGTTTACGCTGCCCTGAGCCTCGGAGATGATATGTACGATAAATACCGGGATTTTTCATCGGAACCGCTCAGCAGGAGCCTCGAAACTTTTGAGCGCGTTCAGCGGGGACTGGGAAAGATGATTCATAAGGCAGAGTAGTAGCAAGTGACCCTCGGAGAGTTGTCACAGCCCCACCCCGTCCTTTACCGCAAATGCTTGCCTCGAAGGCAGGAACCATGGCCATAATTGTTAAGTTTGTCAGCAAATGTTAATCAAATTTCTACTCATATCAGCCGGAACTTTGTGCCTTGCATTGGGCGTTATCGGCGTAGTTGTTCCCGGTTTGCCAACCACGCCATTCTTGCTTCTCGCGGCCGGTTTGTATGTTCGCAGTTCTGACCGGTTGTACCAATGGCTGATCCGAAATCCCTGGCTGGGTCGGTATATCTCTCAATGGCAAAAGGAAAAGGGACTCTCCCTGAAGTCAAAAGTCAGTTCAATAATTCTGATGTGGGCGATGATAACCATCTCCGTGATATTTTTTGTTAATTCGCCTGCACTGAGATTGATCATTGCTTTTGTTGGCTTCATTGGTACTGCGGTCATGGGATTTATCATTCCAACGATTAAGAAAACCAAATAGGTTCATTTCCGAATAATTGAACAGGAGGGTTCGGTCGAGATCAGGTCTCACGGAAGCCATCGGTT
>JBBQOG010000169.1:0-7343 GCA_038330665.1 Bacteroidales bacterium | reverse complement strand
GATATGGGCGAAGCCAATGAAAATTATATTATCGTGAACGAAGGTCTGGACGCAGGCACCGAGCTGTATCTTACGGTTCCGGAAGAGGGTGAAAAGTGGGAGATTAAGGGCTGGGATATTTATGATAAAGTGAAACAGCGCAGGATTGTTGAAGAGCAGCGGAAGAAAGAAGAGCAGGAAAAGCTGCAGAAAGAGCAGGCTGAGCGCGATCGGTTGATGCGGGATTCGGGAAAGTCCGGCGCCCAGGGTATGCAAAAGTTCGATATGAAGAATATGACCAAGGAACAGCGTGACCAGTTGCAGAAGATGATGAAAGCGGGCGGAGCAAGTGGTGGGATGCAAGGTGCAGGACGCCCGAGTGGTGGAGAGGGCGGAGTGAGAATGCAGATACAACGCTAATTAAACGGCCATGTTCAGACGATATTTTCACGACATTATCATTGCGGTTGAGGCCATTATGGCCAATAAACTGAAGTCCGTGCTGACGGCATTGGGGATTATCTTTGGTGTGGCCGCGGTCATCAGCATGCTGGCAATCGGTCAGGGTGCGCAAAAGGAGATCCTTGATCAGATCAAACTGGTAGGGGTTAACAATATTATTATTGAACCGGTTATCGACCAATCTTCCTCGAGTACTTCTGAGGAGGGAAAAAAGGAATCGAAGAAGTTTTCAAACGGGTTGAACCTGATGGATGTTAAAGCGATACAAACAGTAATTCCCACTGTAAAAGCGGTAAGTTCGGAGATTCAGCTGAATTCATTTGTACAGCATAATCAGGTACGCCGTCCTACGGTATTGATGGGAGTGAGTCCGGGATATTTTACCCTTTTTAATCTGGGCCTCGAAAAGGGAAACCTGTTTAATTCCATTCATGAAGAAACCGGTCAGGCTGTATGCGTGATCGGCTCCGATGTGGCTGCCTTGCTTTTCCCTGCGGAAAACGCATTGGATCAATTTGTTAAAGTGGGACATAACTGGTTGCGTGTGATCGGGATTTTGAACCAGCGTGAAGTGATGGTCGCTTCTTCATCGGCAGGATTGGGTATTTCCAATACCAATGATGAGATTTTCATCCCCTCCAAAACCATGTTGATCCGTTACCTGAACCGTGCCATTGCCAACCGGAAAATGGGTGAGGTTTCTTCAAATGTCCAAATGTTCGGTGGTATGGGGCGTGGTATGATGATGGCCACCAGCATAACCACTGGAACCGACCAGGGGACTACCGAGAATGTCAATTATAACCAGTTGGATAAAATTGTGGTTCAGGTTCGGGAAACACAGGACCTGAAAACTACTACCGAGATCATGACCCGCATGCTGCTGCGCAGGCACAACGGGGTGGCTGATTTTAAGATTACTGTACCCGAGCTTCTGCTCAAGCAGGAGCAGCGTGCAAAGGATATTTTCAATATCGTACTGGGTGCCATTGCCAGCATCTCCCTCATTGTGGGAGGGATTGGGATTATGAATATCATGCTTGCCTCGGTAATGGAGCGCATCAGGGAAATCGGTACCCGCCAGGCTATCGGGGCTTCCAGGAAAGACATTGTGGTTCAGTTCCTGGCAGAATCGACCCTGATCAGTATTGTTGGAGGTTTGATCGGGGTGATACTTGGAATCATATTATCAAGCCTGATCACTCAGTTTGCGGATATTAAAACCATTGTCAAGCCCTTCTCCGTGTTGATCGCATTCGGGGTTTCAGCAGCTGTGGGTATCATATTTGGATACCTTCCGGCGAAGCGTGCCTCGGAACACGATCCGGTAGAATCGCTGCGGGCAAACTAACGGTTTATAATTTTGGATATTTAAGATTTTGCCTCATGAGAAAGAACGTTGTAATCCTATTGATTATCTGTCTTTTCCTTCCCATTACCCTGTCGGCCCAAAAGGCCCCGGCCAAGAAGTTTACGCTGCAGGAAGTAATCACAATGGCCCAGGCGAACTCCCTTGACGCGCTTCTCGCCAAACATCGTTTTCGCAGCAGCTACTGGTCGTACCGGTCCTATATGGCCACCTACCTTCCGTCCGTTTCTTTGCAGACTGACCTGGTGGATCTCAGCCGTTCTATTGAGAAGAACGTGGTTCTGCAGGATAGTGTTTGGGTGACAAAATATGCCCCTTCCAACCGGCTGAGTTCGACTTTGAGCCTCGAAGCCAGCCAGAATATCCCGATCACGGGAGGAAGTGTGTATGTAAGCTCCGAACTGGGGCGTATTGATTTGCTAAACAGCGATCCGGCATCCTTGATGTCCACACCGATCAGTATTGGTTTACGGCAGCCGCTTTTTGGATTCAACAAGTTCAAATGGCAGAAAAAAATTGAGCCTATGAAATACGAGGAGGCCAAAAAGACCTACCTCACGGGCATGGAGGATGTAAACCTGAAGGCGGTCCGCTATTTTTACGATCTGGCCCTGGCTCAGATGAACCTGAAAACGGCACAATTTAACGTCGCCAACAACGATACCCTTTACCAGATTGCCCAAGGCCGGTTTCAATTGGGTATGATCGATCAGGGTGACCTGATGCAGATGGAGCTGAACCTTTTGACCAGTACGGATAACCTGAATAAAAGTATCCTTGATCTTGAGGTTAAGCGGTCAAATCTAAGAACTTTTTTAGGTCTGGCAGGCAATATAGGTATGGAGTTGGTTACCACGCTTGATGTGCCCAAGATAAAAGTGGATGTATCTCAGGCCCAGCAACTGGCCATGGAAAATAATCCACAAATACTATCCATGCAAAGATCGGTGCTTGAGGCCGAGCAGAATGTGGCTCAGCAACAGGCCGCGGCGCGGTTTAATGCAAATCTTATGGCAAGTTACGGATTAACTCAGCGGGCAACTGATCTGGTGGAGGTATATAAAAACCCGATTCCATCACAACGGTTGAACATCGGGGTGACCATTCCGATTCTCGACTGGGGGATGCGCAAGGGACAGGTTAAGATGGCCAGATCGAGTCTGGATGTGACAAAAGTTAATGTGGAACAGCAGACGATTGATTTCGAACAGCAGGTATATCTGGATATCATGCAGTTCAATATGCAGGATGAACAGCTTATTCTGGCCGCCAAAACGGATACCATATCCAGAACCCGTTATGATATTACCAAGCAGAAATTTATGCTGGGAAGTCTCGATGTTTTAAAGCTGAATGATGCGCTGGCTCAGAAAGACCGTGCGATTACCAATTACATGAGTGCCTTGCGCACCTACTGGAATTATTTCTTTAATGTCAGGAAAACCACTTTATGGGATTTTGAAAAGAATGTGGCTCTGGGGGAGAGTTATGACGACTTGATTCAATAGATAATTAGAGGATTGGAAAGAGGTGATTCCGATTAGGAATTGCCTCTTTTTTTTAAAATAATTCCATTATATTTGCGCGTTCAAAATGGAACGGATTATAAAAGAAAAATTTAAATCGGAAAAACATGCGTAATAAAGGAGCGATCAAGCTGGTAGCTATATTGTTGGCATTGGTTTGCGTTTACCAGTTATCCTTCACCTTTGTGACTGCCCGTATTGAGAAAAAGGCGACCGCTTATGCCAAAGGCGATCCTGTAAAGAAGATCTTTTACAAGGATTCACTGGCCGGAGCCCCTGTCTATAACTTTCTCTGGCTGAAGAAGTACACCTACCGGCAGTGTCAGGAGCGGGAATTCAATCTTGGCCTCGACCTGAAGGGTGGAATGAACGTCATGCTGGAAGTATCAGTAGTTGATCTGGTGCGGTCATTGTCGAATTACTCCACTGACAGCACCTTCAACCAGGCCCTTTTGCTGGCCAAGAAGCAAGTGCAATCCAGTCAGGATGATTTTGTTACGCTGTTTGGAAAAGCTTTTGAAAAGATGGACCCCAACGCCAAGTTGGCTGCTGTATTTAATACCATTCAGCTTCGGGACCGGATCAAGTATAATTCCACCAACGCGGAGGTGCTGGATGTGCTCCATGCAGAAACGAAGATTGCCATTGACAACTCGGTGAAGATCCTCCGGGCCCGTATTGACCAGTTTGGAGTAGCCCAGCCGAACTTTCAGGAAATGGGACCTGCCGGCCGGGTGATGATTGAATTGCCGGGTATCAAAGATCATGAACGCGTAAGAAAACTGCTTCAGGTTTCGGCTAAACTGGAATTCTGGGAAACTTATGAAAACTGTGAGGTTTATGGATTTCTGAAGGATGCCAACGACAAGTTGCGCGAATTGGAAAACGTGAATGTTCTGCCGGCTGATTCGGCTGCCAAGGCTGCCGAGATGGCAACCCCGGCTTTGACTGACACCACGAAAGCCAATACATTGTTAGATAAACTGGAGAAAGATTCTGCTAAAACTTCAGACTCACAGAACCTCGACCAGTTGAAAAAAGAAAATCCGCTGTTCTTCCTGCTGAGGCCAAATGCTGACAATAACAATCAGCTTTTAACCGGACCTGTTGTCGGATATGCACACTTCCGGGATACCGCGAAAGTTGATCGTATTCTCGAGATGCCGCAGATCAAGAATATATTCCCATCTACCCTTCATTTCTATTGGTCGGCCTCACCGATTGACGGAAATAATGAAATGTATTCTCTGGTTGCAATCAAGGTGACCAACAGAGACGGTAAACCGGCTCTTGACGGTGCAATGGTTGTCAATGCACGAAGTGATCTTGGCGGACCGGGGAACACGCCGGAGGTAACCCTCAACATGAACGGTGAAGGTGCCAAAATCTGGCAACGGCTTACCAAGGAGAACCAGGGCAGATCCATTGCCATCGTTCTCGATAATTATGTCCGCTCGAACCCTACTGTACAGAATGAAATTTCAGGTGGTCGTTCATCGATTTCCGGCGGAAGCATGACGATTCAAGAAGCCCAGGATCTCGCCAATATACTGAACGTCGGACGCATGGATGCCCCGGCACAGATTATTGAAGAGGTGATTGTAGGACCTTCGCTGGGACGCGAAGCCATCGATTCCGGATTAACCTCCTTCATCCTTGCATTTATTCTGGTACTCTTCTATATGCTTCTGTATTACAACAGAGCAGGCTGGGTGGCCAACATTGCACTGGTTTCCAACATATTCTTTATCATGGGTGTGCTGGCTTCCCTGGGAGCCGTCCTCACCCTTCCTGGTATCGCAGGTATCGTGTTGACCCTCGGTATGGCCGTGGATGCGAACGTAATCATTTATGAACGAATCCGGGAGGAACTCCGACTGGGCAAAGGATTGAAACTCGCTATCAAAGAGGGCTACAAGCACGCTATGTCGGCTATCATCGACGGTAACGTAACCACGCTGCTTACGGGTATCATCCTTTATATTTTCGGTTCCGGTCCGATCCGCGGTTTTGCTACCACACTGGTTATCGGTATCCTGACTTCCTTGTTCTCCGCCATTTTCATCTCACGTATCATCTTTGAATGGTTACTGGATAAAGACAAAAAAATCGTGTTTGGTAACAGGATTACCAATAACTTCCTGGTGAATGCGAAACTCAAATTTATCGAGAAACGGAAGTACATGTATATTTTCTCCGGTGTGCTGATGCTGATTTCGATCGGGTCTCTTACCTTCCGTCAATTGAACCTCGGAGTAGACTTCAAGGGTGGACGAACCTTTACGGTTCGTTTTGATCAACCAGTCAATACTGAAGATCTGACCTCCAGCATTGCCAAGGCGTGTAATGGTGTGCAGCCGCAGGTTAAAATTTTCGGACCTTCAAACCAGGTGAAAATCATCACCCCTTATTTAATTGACAATCAGGATTCAAAAGCATCGGAAATGGTGGACCAGGCTATATTTGACGGTTGTAAACCGGCATTGGCTCCTGGAACAGATCTTGCGTCATTCCTTGAAAATAACAGGCAGGACAGTCAGCTGGTAGGACCTACAGTGGCCAAGGATATTATCCGGGGCGCCATATTGGCTATATTCTTTGCCCTTCTGGTGATCTTCCTATACATCCTTGTCAGATTCCGGAACTGGCAGTTCGGACTCGGTGCCGTGGCTGCCTTGTTTCACGACTCCATTATTGTATTGGGTGTCTATTCGCTCCTCTACTCAATTATGCCGTTCTCCATGGAAGTGGACCAGGCCTTTGTGGCAGCCATTCTTACGATCATCGGTTATTCTATTAATGATACCGTGATCGTATTCGACAGAATCAGGGAATTCACCACATTATACAGAAAGCGTGGCCGTCATGAATTGTTTAACCAGGCGGTCGACAGTACGCTGGGTCGTACCCTGAACACTGCCGGTACCACATTGATCGTATTGATTGCCATCTTTATCTTTGGCGGACCTTCGATCCGTGGATTTGTTTTCGCCCTTTTATTTGGGATTGGTTTCGGAACCTATTCATCGATTTTTGTGGCGTCAGCAATCACGTATGATCTGCATCGATTAAGACAGAAAAAACTGGGCTTACCCGAGAATGAATAACAAAGAAAAACCCCGGACAAGCCTCCGGGGTTTTTTTATATCTTTGAAAAAAATCTGAAAAATGGGTGGTGGTGAGATTATCATAGTCCTTTTAGCTGCCTTGCTGCTTTTCGGTGCGGATAAGATGCCCGAAGTAGCAAAAGGAATTGCAAAGGGTATGCGGGAGTTCCGGAAGGTTTCAGATGATATCAAACGTGAATTTGAGGAGTCGACCCGGGATATCAGGGAAGACATCAATGATGTGACCAGTGATGTGCGGAAAAATGCAGAGGAGGTCAATAAGAATGTCCGGAACTATATTGATGATGCTAATGTTGTGAAGGATATCAAGGATATTGATAAAGACTTGAAAGGTTAACCCGATTAACTATTTTTAACAGATTTCGCTTCTCCAGCACGGATTTATCACTCTTTCAGCCCGTTTGAAATTCTATCTTTGCGGCAAAATTATTCGTATGAAGAATGCTTTGCTGGGACTATTCCTATTTCTGCCAATTATTTCTGCACAGTGCCTCAATGAAAAAAAGCAGGTGTCTGCGGTTCGGGCTGCTTCCAAAATAGCAATCGACGGAATAATGAATGAACCGGCCTGGCAAAATGCCAATGCCGCCAGTGGATTTGTGACCTATTCTCCCACTATGGGTCTCCCTGAAACCCAGCGAACTTCAGTAAAGGTGGTATATGATAACAATGCGGTTTATTTTGGCGTGATTATGTACGATACGGCTCCTGACAGCATTTTACGGGAGCTCACCAAAAGGGATCAGGTTTCGGAAGGCAATGTCGACTGGTTTAAAATTTCAGTAAACCCCTATAACGACGGGCAGAATCTTTTCGAATTCGTAGTTTCTGCTGCCAATGTACAGGGGGACTCAAAGCTTTCCTCCGCAAGCACCTCAT
>JBBQOG010000168.1:0-7354 GCA_038330665.1 Bacteroidales bacterium | reverse complement strand
ATAAGATCCTTTTTTGCAAAACTTCCGGTTTTGAACCGGCCAAAAATACATAATATGTTTTGCTATCAATAAAAAAAGGGATAAAACTCAGGATAGAGCCACCTCCGAACATTTGAGGAGGTCGTGGCGTAATAAAATAATCCTTTCAAAGAATCTTTATATTTGCCCCTGAACAATTCACGATGATTTTATCCCGTTTCACCCGATATGTTTAGAAGCAAGTTGTTGATATTCTGGTTCCCTGTTTTTCTGCTTTTTGCTCCGCAGATGGCGATCGGACAAAGGGAGGGAAATAACTGGTGTTTTGGGAACCGGGCTTATCTTGATTTCAAGGCAGATTATCCAAAACCCACTGCAATCAGTTCCACACTGAATGCGGATGGAGGCATTTCATCGATATCTGATGCCAGTGGGAACCTGCTTCTGTACACCGACGGACAAACCCTGTGGAACGGGACACATGGGGTCATCTCCGCCAGCCTTTGGGGTTCAAACCAGGCTACCCAGTCGAGCCTGATTCTGAAACAACCTGAAACGAATAACCGATATTTCATTTTTACAGTTGACAAGGCAGGTACAGTAGGTCGAAAAGGGCTCACATATAGTGTAGTAGATTTATCCCTGGGCACGGGTCCGGAATCCCTCGTACAAACAAACACTCCGTTTCCCGGTGTTCCAGGCGCGCTTTTCACGGAAAAAATAACCGCCATTAAACATGGCGATGGTAAGTCATACTGGATCATTACCCACGAATTCGGCAACTGGGCATTCGACGAATTTTTACTGACAGCCAATGGCCTGGTCTTCCACAATCAGATCCTCGCCGGGAAGTCACATCCGGTGGATCCATTGGACCCGCTGAATCATGGTGCGACCGGTTATCTTAAAGCGTCACCAAAAGGAGATTTACTGGTTGCTGCAATCGAGGGGATTCATCAATTTGAATTATTCAGCTTTGACCATAACTCGGGTCTGATTTCTTTCCTCGCATTGCTACCGGCCGGGGAGGGAAGCGATATTCTTGCAGCAAAACAGGACGCATATGGCGTGGAGTTCTCCTCAACCGGGCGATACCTCTATGGCTCCTCACGCACCGGTGGTCTGATCTATCAATGGGACCTTGCCTCCAAAAATCAAAATACCATTCTGGGGAGCACCAGGATAGTAAGAGATTATGCACCAATTGCTTGCGGAGCCCTTCAACTGGCCCCGAACGGCAAAATCTATGTGGCCATGAATGGACAGCCTTACCTGGGAGTAATCAATTCAGCAGATTTTTTGGATTGCAATTTCAGGGAACTTGGAGCCAGTCTCAAAAATCCAGATGCCGGGATTCACGGGATCAGTGGATACGGACTTCCGAACCTGCCTGCTGAGTATTTCAGGCAGGACATTTATTTCTCCAATAATTGTTCGCAAAGTCAGGTCCTTTTTTACCTCGACGACAAAAATCTGGTTGATTCCCCGCCGGAGTGGAGGGTGGATAACGCTCCCATTACCACTGATCCGATTACTTACGCAGGGAAATGTGAATTTTCTGTGGAGGGAAGCTATACGATTTATATGAGGGGATCCAAGAACGGCAATTTAGTTTTGAGAGAACGTTTGGTGCAAATTCATCCGGTGCCCGATCCCGGTCTGAAAAACATCCCGGCTTGCACGTTCCCGGTGGAGCTTAAATTGCTCAACGGGCCCTGGGCTTTCTGGTCCTGGTGGGACGACAATACAACCGATGTTTCCAGACTGGTAAATAAAAACGGCACCTACCAGGTTGCCGTCACAAATTATGAAGGCTGCGTCACGAATGCCCGGGCGGAGGTAGCTCCGGTGTCACCCGTCGACATTGATTCCATTGTGATCGTCGCTTCCGCTTGCAACCGGAACAATGGAAGCATTGAGATTTTTTTGAAAGGCGGTACCGATGGCTATCAGTTTATATGGTCGAATCCTGATTATACCGCACCTGTCATTCGTGATCTGCCCCCGGATGTTTATTCGGTTACCATCAAATCCATCGCTTCCGGATGCAGCCGGGATACTTCCCTAATCGTGAATTCAAAACCTGCCCAGATTACGATACAGCGGATTCCGAACGATGATTCCCCGGTTTGTGCGGGTCAGGATATTTTCTTAAGAGCCTCAGGTGCAGATACCTATATCTGGAGCAACCCACCCGGGGCAACTGCCCCTGAAGTGCATGTAATTCCTGCCAAGGACGAGGTTTATGCGGTTACGGGAATCGCAGGACCGGAGTGTTCCGGAACAGCTGAGATAACCGTTCGGGTACTGCCGGTGGATCAGCCGGTGGAAGAAATCCGCGTCGACTCAGCCTCCTGCAACCATAACGATGGACGAATAGAGCTGGTGATGAAGGGGAGTATCACCGATTACGAATTTGCCTGGTCGGATTCAAATATCACCTCAACCATCCGGGAAAACCTGGAGGCCAAGGAATATGAGGTTACCATCACGATAAAAGCTACCGGTTGCAGGGTAAAGAACAGCATCAGGGTAGGATCGAAATCCATAAAAGTCACCATCACCAGGACTCCCGGCGACAGCGCCCCGGTTTGTCCGGGAGATCCGGTTACCCTTGAAGCCACCGGGGCCATTACTTATCAATGGGACCACCAGCTTGGTCAGGACGCTTCCCTGCTGATCCATCCCCTCTACACGGGTTGGTATGCCGTTACCGGGTTCGATAATACCTGCACCGGTGCCGACTCCATCCGGATCGAAGTGAAGCCCTATAATAAGCTGGACCTGGGCCCCGACCGGTCCACTTGTGCCGGTGTAGCCGTCACTATCGAAGGGAGTAAACTGCCCTTTGCCAGTCAGTATGCGTCCTGGCTCTGGAGCCCCATCGGAAGTACGGCACCGGATATCACCGTCAGTGAAGCCTTTCCGGAGCTTACCCTGCAGGTAACCGATATAAACGGTTGTACCTATCAGGATACTATTGTGTTGATAGTAAATGAATTACCTTCCTTTACTCTCCTCGTGGATTCTACCTCATGCCCCGAAACCATCGATGGCAAAATCGAAGTGAAGGTGGATGGGAATTCCGGTTTCAATTTTTCAAAAAACAACGGTACGGACTGGTCCGAAAGCAATGTCTTTTCCGGACTGGGTGCCGGTACGTACACGATCTTAGTCAAAAACCTGGAAACCCAATGTATCAGCCTTCCATCCACCTGCGAGATTGCCCAACCGTTACCGGTTACTTTTGAGGTGATCATCAGAAAGCCGACGTGTACCGATTGCTCGGACGGGCAGATCGCCATTAGTGCTATTTCGGGAGGCGCTCCTCCTTATGAGTTTGAATGGAAGGGAAAGACAACCACAGGGATGGAATTTGTCGTTCCTGATCTTCCTGCCGGTACCTATGAATTAACCGTTAAAGATCAAAATGGATGCCCTGTTAAGCAGATGGTCGAAGTTATTCCCGGACTTTTCCGGGTTCCCGATGCCTTTTCACCCAACGCCGGAGGCGATAAAAATCAGACTTGGGTGATTGAGAGCCTGGAGGGATGGAATAATTGCCTGGTAAGGGTATACGACCCATCGGGAAAACTCGTTTTTGAAAGGGCCGGATCGTATATTCCCTGGAATGGAACGGATATGTACAAGGGCCGTGACCTACCCGCCGGAACCTATTTTTACCTGATACAAATTGATATGGACGATCCCTTAAAATCGATCCAGCGGGGTACCATTACTATACTCAGATAAAATTCCAGTGAACTGCAAAATAAATCGATCGGATACTAAAAAGCCTCACTCAGGAGTCATGTGGATGACCCTCCTCTGCTTTGCGCTGCTAGCCACGGGGCAGATGCTTTTCCCACACCAGGGCCAGGCTCAGGTTTATTCGCTGGCCGACCAATATCAGATGAACTTTTTCCAGGTGAATCCGGCCACCGCCGGAGTCATCTCACTGGATGCGTTCGTGGTAAACTCATGGCAATCCGGAATGAAATGGGAAAAATTTCCCCGTTCACAATCCGTCACCTTTCAGGGAAAGCTATTCAAGGAAAAAGCCAGATTTAACAAGAAGGCCTATCTCAACCGCGGAAAAAATGTTTTCGGGAAAGTGGGCGTAGGTTTAGGATTGTTCAATTATTCCTATGGATCCATTCGCCAGTCGGGCTTCCATCTGGATTATTCCTACCATATTTTTCTGGGTGATGGACGGCTGTCCTTTGGACTGGCACCTGTTTTCATGATGTTTGACGCGAATTTTCCAGCCAACTCTTTGACGTTCAATTACACTGGTAATCAGGATGATGTGTGGGATCCTTCCGCCGAAAATCAAATCAGTTTATCCTTCCTCGATTTTAACGCGGGCGTACATTATTATTCAGAAACCCTAACTGCAGGATTCTCCTGCATTCAACTGCTGAACTCCTCCGTGGCGTTTAAGAGCAAGTACGGGTTCCCGAATTTTGAGAATCCAATCCAGAATCCTGATATGACCCGGTCATTTTATGCTTATTCAGGATATTCTTTCGATTTGAACCGTGGCGGAAATTTGCGTGTCGAGCCCTTCGTGATGGTCAGGTACAACGACAATGCCACCAGGAAACTGCGGCTCGACCTATCCACTTCGGTACATCTTTTCAAAAACTATCAAGCGGGCATCACCTACAAACTCCTCGAAGGCGGGTCCGTTTTCCTGGGGGTCCGCTACAACAATATCCGGATAAAATATCAATTTGGATTTCCCTTATATAGCCTGCAGCCATTCAGCTTTTCCTCCCATATGTTGCAGATCGGATTTGATCCCGGATTTTTAGTAAATTAGGATTAATAATATTGGGTGCTATATTTACAGGTTATATAGGATCGATTATGAGAAAGCTCTTGATAATAATATGCCTGATAGGCACCGTTTTTGCTGGAAAATCGCAAAGCATCAGCGATTATCCGGTGTATCCCATTCCCGAAAAATACCGTTTAAAAGGGGCCGCCGGACTCCCATCAAGGGTCGATAATTCAGCAAAAATATTTTTCCCTGCGATCATCAATCAGTACGGCTGGAGTTGTAATCAGGCCAGCAGCATCGGGTATGTATTCACCTACGAAATCAACCGGTTACGAAATCTCGCCGCCGATTCTCCTGACACACGCTATACTCCCGGGTTTGTCTGGAACTTGCTGAACAGCAGCAACTCCGGAGTTGGGGTCAGCTACTTCGACAGCTGGGAGATCGTCAAGGCCGCCGGTTGTCCGAACGAGGTCGACTACCCCTATTACCTCGTCGCTACCGGATTCTGGATGTCGGGATACGAAAAGTATTACCGCGCCATGCACAACCGGATCGCGGTGAACTATTCTCTGCCTATTGGAACGCCCGAAGGGCTCAATATGTTCAAGCAATATCTGGTTGATCATTTCGAAGATTCCCCGGATGGTGGGGTGGCCAGTGTCCAAATTGCTTCAGGCGGCATGGAAACACGCAACTGGAAGGACCCGGATACCAATGAACAATGGCCTGTGCTATACACATTTGGCAACGATGTGGGTCATGCACTCACGCTGGTCGGGTACAACGATTCAGTGCGTCTCGATCTGAATGGCGACGGAAAATTCACCAACAACCTGGATATCAATAATGACGGTATCGTGGATCAGAAGGACTGGGAAATCGGTGCGCTGGAAGCCGTAAACAGCTGGGGGAATTACTGGAAAGGTGGAAAAGTATACATTTTATATAGTGTGGCGGCCCGTGAAGGAAATAATGGCGGGATCTGGAACCGCTCCGCACATGTGGTGAAAGCCATGAAAACTTATAACCCTGAACTCACCATGCGAGTGGTGATGCGCCATGAGCAGCGAAAGAAAATCAGGATCCTGGCCGGGGTTTCTACGGATCTGTCTGCTACAAGACCGACGGAAACACTGAGCTTTCCCATATTTGATCACCAGGGTGATAACACTCCGCTGCTGGATCATGAGAATTCAGCCGATCCTAAAAGATTTGAATTCGGATTGGATATCACGCCGCTTATCAGCAGCCTCGACCCCAATGTCCCGGTCAAATTCTTTCTCGAAGTCGAAGAAACCGATCCTAACGGAGTGGCAACCGGACAGGTGGATGAATTTGCAGTGATCCACTACCTTACTGCCGCCAGTGAAGTGGTTTCGGATCAGAAAAACGTGCCGATAGTCAATAATGGAACCACCTATCTGAGCCTGACCACCAGCCTGCAGTTCAATAAACTGAATGTGGAAAAACCTGCCGTCACCAACCTGGTGATCGGTCAGCCATTCTACGCCCAACTTTCGGCCAGCGGCGGTCAGCCCCCTTATCGTTGGGAGCTGGTGAAGGATTATGTGGAAAAAGCCTCGACCACGGCCCCATACCTGAAAATTGCCGGAGATACACTTTCCGATTTCACCCATGAAAAGTCGTTCCAACGCGTCACCCTGCCTTTTGAATTCCCCTTCTATGGGAATAATTACAAAAGCCTGTACGCGGATATCAAGGGTGCGCTCTATTTTGATAATGAATACATTCAGTACCCCTATGCCGTAAACCAGGATGTGATCTTTAAGGTGCGTAAAAGCATTGTGCCCTTCGGTGCGGATATCCAGGTGAATGAGCCCGGAGATGTATTGGTGTGCTCGTTATCCGATACCGTCGCGACCTTCCAGTGGAATGCCTCCGTCTATATTGGCCATAAAGTGTATCCGCTCGAGGTTGGAGTGAGGCTTTATCCGGATGGCCGGATTGTTTTCCAGTACGGGAAACGCAGCGTGCCCGACGCCCAGGATTATCCGTGGCAGGCAGGAATATGCAATGGCGATATGACTATGTATAAATATGCATCGATCAGCGAGGAACAACTCAGGGTGGAAGATTATTCCCTGACCTATACCCCTTCGGATTATCCTCCGAACGTGGTTCTCACCGAAGATGGAATACTGAGCGGACTCGCCAGTGAGGAAGATCACTTATGGAAAATCTATGTGAAGGTCACGGATTCCTATAACCAGGTGAAGTATTCCTCGATCCCGATATCAACTATCTCCAGAGATACTGCGGCCATCACGAGTACCAACTTTCCCAATCCATTCAAACGGACCACGGCCATTTCCTTTAAGGTTTCGGAAGAAGCGCCTGTCCATTTGGAGATTTTCGATTTTTCAGGACGGAAAGTAAGGGAACTGGTGAACGAAACACTGCTGCCCGGCGATTTCACCTACTACTGGAATGCCCGTGATGCCTCCGACTGCGACGTAAACCCGGGAATCTACATCTATCGGCTGCGGGTCGGCTCACAGGTGGCTCCCTCCGGAAAAATGGTGCTAATGCGGTAGGCGGGGGGCAGTAGGCAGTAGGCAGTTGGCA
>JBBQOG010000167.1:0-7368 GCA_038330665.1 Bacteroidales bacterium | reverse complement strand
ATTATCACTATGCCCTGCCCAATAAGCTATTCGATTACCTTCAGTGTGGCTTGCCGGTGCTGGCTTCTGATTTGCCGGAAATCCGGAATATCGTGGATTCGGTGGGATTTGGAAGAATCATTGATCGATTCGATCCGGAATATCTCAGCCAGGCCATTCTATCCATGCTGAGTGATCCGGTCAGTTTAAAAACCTGGAAGGAAAATGCACTTCGGGCGGCACCGGATTATACCTGGGAGCGGGAAGAAAAGGTGTTGCCGGCTTACTTTCCGGATCCACTCATTTTCTCATCACCTTTTCAAAATCGAAATAATTCGTAGTCGGTTCTACCGGATCGAGACGTCCACTTTCACATCTTACGGTCCGGAAAGGGAATTCCCTGATCATATTGTAGTCGTGGGTAGCCATTAGGATGGCCCGGCCGCTTCGACTGATGCTAACCAGCAGGCGCATGAGCTCCTCGCTGGTATCCGGGTCCAGGTTTCCGGTGGGTTCATCTGCCAGAATAATTTCCGGATCATTTAGCAATGCGCGAGCAATGACCACGCGTTGTTGTTCGCCACCGGAAAGCTGGTGCGGGTGTTTATCATCCTTATAATGAAGATCGACATGTGCGAGGACTTCCGAAATTCTTCTTTTGATTGCCTGGCGGTCCTTCCAACCGGTTGCACCTAAAACAAAAGCAAGGTTCTGGTAAACACTCCGGTCGTCGAGAAGCTGGAAATCCTGAAAAACCATTCCGATCTTTCTGCGAAGCTTGGGAATTTCCCTGGTCTTGATGTTCTTCAGGTCGTACCCCGCGATATAGCCTTGACCGTCGCGGAGGGGTAATTCAGCATACAGGGTTTTCAACAGACTGCTCTTTCCGGTGCCCACTTTTCCGATGAGATATACAAATTCACCTGATTTAACCTGAAGGCTGACATTATCCAGGACCAGATTCATCTGCTGATAAACCGATGCATGATTGAGATCGATGACGGAATCCATGGTATAATTACTTTATTAACCGTAAGTTGTTAATTTATAAATCGGAAAGCAGGGCATTACTCAAACCAACCGGCTTTATCTTTGCTAAAGTAAAAATAAAACCCCGGAATTGCAGTTATTCTTTATGGATGAAACACAACAACTATGAATCGTTACCGAAAATTCTTTATTCCAGCTGTTTTAATATTTCTTTTTCAGATATCCCTAAATGCTCAGCAATCGGCTATTTATCGTGATCAGGATGCGGATTTGAAGGAAGGTATTGAGCTCTTTCACAAAGATCAGTATGGTGCGGCCCAGCTGCGTTTTACCGAATACCTGAGGCGGACCGAGGGGATGGAGTCTACTTCCCGGGCGGATGCAACGTATTACCAGGCCATGTGTGCGGTTCAGCTGAATCATAATAACGGGGAGGCACTGGTGGTGAGTTTTCTGGATGAGTACCCGGAAAGCTCAAAAGCTAACCGTGCCCGGTTTGAAATGGGAAAATACCTGTTTCAGAACAAAAAAATCAAAAAGGCTTCCGGATGGCTGCAGCAGGTGAAGGTTCAGAAACTGGCAGCTGAATATCAGACCGAATATCTGTTTTACTCCGGCTATTGCTTTTTTGCAGATAAAGCCTATGCCAAAGCCCAGCCCCTGTTTGAGCGGGTGATCCAGGCAGAAAGCCCGTTCCGGGAGGCCGCTACCTACTATTATTACTATACGGTTTATCAGGATAAAAAATATGATAAGGCGCTGACAGGATTCCTGGGCCTGATGGAAAGCCCGGAATTCGGAAGTTCTTCCCGGTTTTATGTGGCACAGATCTATTATGCACAGGAAAAATTTGATGAGGTAATCTCACTGGCCTCGCAGTTGATACGAAATGCCAAGCCTGATCAGCAGGTGGAAATGGCCAGGATTATCGGGGATTCCTATTTCAGGATGAGCCGGTTTGCCGAGGCCATTCCTTACCTGGAGCAGTACAAGAAGGGAAACAAAAGCATGTCGAGGGATGAACATTATGCATTGGGATATGCCTACTACATGAACCACCAGAATCCGGAAGCCGTTAAGGAACTCGAAGTAATCAGTGATGAAAATGATCTGCTGACACAATCATCAAACGACCTCCTGGGCGGAATTCTCGTGAATATGGGCGATAAGCTGAAGGCCCGGTCCGCATTCCGCAAGGCGGCTTCCCTCACGATAGACAAAAAAATTCAGGAAGAGGCACTGCTCAACTACGCAAAGCTGAATTTCGACCTGTCGATTTCAGGAGAAACCCTTCGCGCTTTCGAAGAATTCCTCAGCACTTTTCCCGATTCCAAATATCAGGACGAGGTGTACGACTATATGGTCAGGGTTTTCATGAATACGCGCAACTACCAGGAAGCATTGGTGGCCCTGGATAAAATACGAAACAAGAACCCGGAGGTGAAGAAGGCGTATCAGCGTATCGCCTATTATCGGGCACTCGAGTTATTCAATAATCTGAAATATCGCGAAGCCATTGACCTTTTCGACAAGTCACTTGAATACGGTAATTACGATGATCGCATTCGAATGCTGTGTTACTACTGGCAGGGTGAGGCCTGGTACAATACCAAGGCTTATCAGCAGTCCGCCGAAAGTTACCAGCGATTCATGGGATTGAGCGGTGCCAGTCGTTTGCCGGAATATCAGCTGGCCCAGTATGGGTTGGGATACACCTATTTTAATCAGGAAAATTACAGCGAGGCGGTCAACTGGTTTCGCCGTTTTGCCAATGGTTCAAAAAAACAGGACAACCTGGTTGCCGATGCGTATAACCGGATCGGAGACTGCTATTTTATGAGCAGGACGTATTGGCAGGCAATCGATTACTATGACAAGGCTGCAGCGCTGCATACGGGTGACGCAAGTTATGCCGTATTTCAGAAGGGATTTTCTTTAGGCCTGGTGCAAAAATCGGCACAAAAGATCGAAGTTCTCAACCGGCTGATCCGGGATTATCCAAAATCGCCCTATACCGATGATGCCATGTTTGAGATCGGGAGGTCCTATTATGATCTGGACCAGACGCTGGATGCCATTCAAACCTTTAAGGACCTGATTTCGAAATTTCCGAATAGCTCTTATGTGCGGAAATCGTATGTGCAGCTGGGGTTGATTTATTATAATTCCAGTCGGAACGAGGATGCCATGGAAATGTACAAAAAAGTGGTTTCAACCTGGCCGGATACCCAGGAATCGGTGAATGCACTCAACGGTATTAAGAATTTGTATATTGATAATAACCAGGTGGATGAATACCTTTCCTACGTCCAGTCCACCGGAAAAACCACCGATATCTCTCTTTCACAACAGGACAGTCTGATTTACCAGGCTGCGGAAAGTCTGTATTTGCAGGGAAATTGTGAAAAGGCATCCAAAAATCTGGATCAGTATATTACCCGGTTCCCACAGGGCAGATTTGTCCTGAATGCCTGGTATTATATCGGGGATTGTGCTTTCCGGAACAACCAGCTGGATAAGGCGCTCAGCTCCTATTCCTACATTCTTGCAAGGGGAAAGAATGAGTTTTCAGAAGTTTCACTGGCCCGGTGCGGTGAAATCAATTATCAGCAGTCCAATTTTAATAAAGCGCTCGTGCTTTACCAGCAATTGCTCCAGCAGGCTGAAGTCCCGGCTACTATTCTGGATGCGCGGGCAGGCATTATGCGGTGCTCATTTCAACTGAAGGATTGGTCATCGGTGATCGATGCCGCCAAAAATTTACTGGAGGCCGATAAAGTTCCTGCGGAGCTGGTTCGGGAAGCCTCCTATCGGCTGGGCAAAGCTTATATGGAAACCGGTGATCAGGCTAAAGCACTGGACATCTTAACCGCTGTGGCAAAGGATGTGAAGAATGTGGAGGGAGCGGAATCAAAATACCTGGTTGCCGAAATCCTGTATAAAAAAGGACAGTTGGATGAATCCGAAAAGGTAATCCTCGACTTTCTGGATCAGAATACCACGCACCAATATTGGCTGGCCAAAACGTACATCCTCTGGTCCGAAATTTATGTGAGAAGGGGAGACCTGTTCCAGGCAAAGGCCACGCTTCAGATTCTGAAAGAGAATTATACCCGGCAGGATGACGGAATTATTTCCACCGTCGACGAGAAACTGAAATGGATTGCTTCCCAAAACCAAGAAAAATAACAGCATGATACGATCGAATAGCCAATCCTCTAATTACCGGTTGACCCTTTTGCTTATTGTTTTTATGGTCGTTGGCGCAGCCGGACTGACCGCTCAGGAGGGTATGAACAAGGAGGTGAACGTGGTCAGGCCCTACAGTCCGACCATCGGGGATGCCTTTAAAACAAGATTTATTCCGAAACTGGATGATTCGATTCAGGTTCCCACGCATTTCGAGTACCTGATTGATCCTATCCAGATTAATCCCCTTTTGCGCGTGAGGGAACTGGATGCACTGGATTACCGTCCGCTTTCACCTGATGGGCTGAAACCTTCGGAGATCACACTCGGTATGGGCAACTACTGGACACCCATGGCCAAATTATCGCTGAATACCCTTCGGAATCCCAAGATGAGTTTCGGCGTTGATGCCAGCCATATTTCTTCTCACGGATTTGTGAAAATGGCGGATGACCGGAAAATTTATGCCGGATATGGGGACAGCAAAGCCCGGTTGTATGGACAGCGGTTTTTCGGAAAGTCGACCTTTGCCACCGATGTGTATTTTTCTGAGGATAAGCATTATCTCTATGGTTACAGCACCGACCTTAATAAGGAATTGAATCCGGTGACACCTTTTTACCTGAGGGTCACCCAGAAAGATTCCGTTCCTTACCAGCAATTCATCATACTGGGTACAAAAATCAATCTGCAGTCGGACCAGAAAAGCCGGGAGGGATGGCAATACCGTGTAAACGCCGGTTATGATTTGCTGATGGCCCAGACTGACGGTGGATGGAATCCTGCTTTGCGCGATGCGATGCAAATGGAGCATGATGGTAAGATCCAGGTCTCCCTGTCGAAGGATTTTGAGAAAGTCTCCTTTGGCGGCGATCTCGGGGCGGAGTATGTGAACCGGTTTAGCGATAATAGCAATTA
Organism: Bacteroidales bacterium; assembly: GCA_038330665.1. GTDB lineage: Bacteria > Bacteroidota > Bacteroidia > Bacteroidales > UBA12481 > UBA12481. Next base: position 2,292 of record JBBQOG010000167.1, on the reverse strand, counting down.
TGCGATTGCTCACCTGGATCCGTGGATCGGGTTCGACTGGAAATTCATCAAGCTCATGGCCGGCCCGAAAGTGGCCATGGACCGGAATGCGACAAAATTCCTGTTTTATCCAAAATTGAATGTCGAAATTAATATCACCAACCTGATCGTTCCTTATTTCGGATTGAACGGGTATTATGAAGATAATACGTTGCGTTCCCTGTCCCGCGAAAATCCATATATCACTGCTAATCCTGTGATTACCCCGACTAACCACCGGTTTATCGCGTATGGCGGGATCCGTGGTCGTGTGGCGCCGCCGGTTGCCTTTAACCTGTCGGTTTCCTGGGAGGACGTCAGGGACCTGTACTTTTTTGTGCCGGACACCAGACTGGCCCTGCGGAACCGATTTGTTATGGTAACCGACAATGGAAGTATCCTGAAGATGGGAGGCGAAGTTTCCCTACGGCAGAGCGACAACCTTTCCTTTATTTTGAAGGGTAATTATTATGAGTATAAACTGGACAAGCTGGAGGCCCCCTGGCACAAACCCGGCTGGGAAATGAATTTCACCACACGGTATGCCTGGAAAAAGAAGCTGGTGGCCAAAGCCGACCTGTTTGTGTTTGGAAAATACCAGGTTCCGAATGCGGATGTCACCCTGAGTACCCCTGTTGTATTAAACGGTCTGGTGGATGTTAATCTTTCGGCTGAATACCGTTTTACTTCCTGGATGTCGGCCTTTGCACAGGTTAATAACCTGATTTCCGACCAGTATTTTATCTGGCAGAACTACCCGATGCAACGATTCAATTTTATTGCCGGATTGTCCTGGATTTTTTAGCTGAACTCCTACTATTTTACTATCTTTGTCTGATTTTTTCAGTGCAATAGTTTTTGTATATAAATATCACAATATGAGCGATTTACCTGGCAAGACAAATGGTAGTGATTATTCCGCGGACAGTATTCAGGTTCTGGAGGGATTAGAAGCGGTTCGTAAGCGTCCGGCGATGTATATCGGGGACATTTCAGAGCGTGGTTTACACCATTTGGTCTATGAGGTGGTTGATAATTCCATAGATGAGGCTCTCGCCGGATATTGCCATAATATTAACCTCACTATCCATACCGATAACAGTATTACCGTGGTGGATGACGGTCGGGGAATACCGGTCGATCTGCACGAAAAGGAAAATAAATCGGCCCTCGAGGTGGTGATGACCGTCCTCCATGCCGGGGGTAAGTTCAACAAGGAAAGTTATAAGGTGTCCGGTGGTTTGCATGGTGTCGGGGTATCCTGCGTAAACGCACTCTCCTCCGATCTTTCCGCGCAGATTCACAGGGACGGGAAGATCTATGAGCAGCTGTATAAAAAGGGAATTCCGCAGGGACCGGTCACAGTGGTCGGCACTTCGGTTGATACCGGTACCACCATCCATTTCCTTCCTGATGCTGAGATTTTTACCGTATCCGAATATAAGGTGGAGATTCTTTCTGAACGCCTCAGGGAGCTCGCTTTTCTGAACAAGAAGATTCGTCTGACCTTGTCGGATGAACGCATGGTTTTGGAAGACGGGACCTTTTATTTTGAAGAGTTTTATTCAACCGAAGGGCTGAAGGAATTTGTGGCCTATGTGGATGAAGGACGTGAAAAGCTGATTGACGAGGTGATTTGCATCGAAACCGAAAAGGGGGATATTCCGGTGGAAATCGCGATGCAGTATAATACCACCTTTAATGAGCATGTACATTCCTATGTGAATAATATTAACACGATCGAAGGAGGTACCCACCTGCTGGGATTCCGTCGGGGATTAACCCGGACGCTGAAGCGTTATGCCGATGATTCCGGAATGCTCACTAAACTGAAATTCGATATTGCAGGTGACGACTTCAGGGAGGGTTTAACTGCTATCCTGTCGGTTAAGGTTCAGGAGCCTCAGTTCGAAGGCCAGACGAAAACCAAGCTGGGTAACAGCGAAGTGGCTTTGGCAGTAGACCAGGCTATCAGCGAAATGCTCAAAAACTATCTGGAAGAGCATCCCCGGGAAGCCCGTGCCATTGTTAATAAGGTTATTCTGGCCGCTACGGCCCGTCATGCCGCACGTAAAGCCCGCGAACTGGTGCAAAGGAAAAACGTGTTGATCGGTTCGGGATTGCCGGGAAAACTGGCCGACTGTTCCAATAACGATCCTGCAACTTGTGAATTGTACCTGGTTGAGGGTGATTCTGCAGGGGGTACGGCTAAACAGGGTCGCGACCGCCAGTTTCAGGCCATTTTGCCGTTAAGGGGTAAGATCCTGAACGTGG
>JBBQOG010000166.1:0-7369 GCA_038330665.1 Bacteroidales bacterium | reverse complement strand
CTTTGGCGGGAGCCTTTCTCTTTGGAAATGATAACCGGTTTCCGGTGGATGTACTGGCAAACGAGCCGGTAAAGGTGCTGATGATTTATAAATCTGAATTTCTCAAGCTCCTCAGGATGAATGAAACCATCCAGATGAATTACCTGAATCTTGTGGGATCCAAGGCGCAATTCCTTTCACGGAAGATAAAGTTCCTCTCCTTTAAAACAATCAAGGGAAAGATTGTTCACTATCTGGTGGGTTTGAAGGCTGACGAAAACGGTAATATTAGCATTCCGGCCAGCCAGCAGGAACTGGCAGATCTGTTTGGGGTGGCCAGGCCATCAGTAGCCCGGGGATTGGGTGAGCTTGAACATGAGGGGTTGATCACCGCTCAGAACCGGCTGGTTAAAATCATTGATAAACCCGGGCTCCTGACCTACCTGAATGAATAATGGCTGATCCTACTTCAGCAGTACATCTTCGATAATTCCCTTGAACCGCGTTTTGTTTTCGGCATGATTGGCACTTGCGCCGGATGAAATCGTCGGTTTGCCTTTCATGGGAATGATCAGGAAGGTGGGAATATTCTGAACACCGAACAAGCCTGCCAATTCGGGTTCCTTGTCAATGTTGATCTTGTATATGTAAACTTTTCCGGCAAATTCGGCAGCCAGTTCCTCAAGGGCTGGGGCCACTTTTTTACACGGTCCGCACCAATCAGCATAAAAATCCACGATGGCAGGTTTGTCACCCTTGTAAACCCAGGTGGTTTTATTCTTGTCAAAATCCATGACCCGTTTGATGAATTCGCTCCGGGTCAAATAGATAGGCTTGGATTCGTCACCTGAAACCGGTCCGTTTCCCACGCCCGCAATCCCGGAGCCCGCGATGGTTGCAAAAAGCAAGATCGCCAGAAATGATTTCTTCATTGTGCTAAATTTATTGATTGTCAGTTAATTAAAATTTCATACATCTACGAACAAGTATATATAGATATATGCATATCGTCATAAATCATGCCACTTATTTTAAACCACCGAATGGGTGAAATGTTGTCATGTGACCACACTAATTGACGGTTTTTTCCTGAAACAGCAGTTGACATTTTGGGTCTGCAATGATTTCCGACACGGCAAAATCAACCGGAATATTGACCATAGTTTTTCTTTTATTCACTTCGATCCTGTGTATCAGGGTTTTTCCTGTCACCTCCTTGCCCTTTCCTGCAGATGCGTATTCCAACAATTCAACCGGGAGCGTAAAAACGAAATCCTGGCCTGACTGGCTCTGTAGAATGGTGATTTCCACGCGGCTTTGCTTTTGGTTATATTTCCAGGTCCAATTCAGGACGGGCTGACCCGCGACTTCCAGCCATTGTTTGAAGAATACTCCCAGCTGCCGACCGGATACTGATTCCATAATAGATTGAAAATCTGAGGTCATGGCATTCTTATCGCGATACGTTTCATAAAATTTACGAATGCCCTTCCAGAAGATTTCATCACCCAGTTCAGATCTCAGCATATGAAGCACCCAGGCACCTTTTTGATAGGAATTGGTACTTAAAAGGTCCATGAAGTTCGTGATGGTGGTATCGATCACCGGTTTATGCGTTTTTTCATAATAGCTGATCACCGACTTCCTCATTTCCGCCATACTGGCACTCATTTGCCTTCCGGGAATCAGGGTGTCGGCATAGCAAGCCTCCAGATAGGTAGCAAAGCCTTCGCTCAGCCACACATGATGCCAGTCATTTTCCGTAACTGCATCTCCGAACCATTGATGTGCAATCTCGTGAGCAAGCAAGCTCTGCAATTTGTTTTTCCCGGTTACAGAACGCTCATAATAAAATATGCAGCCGGAATTTTCCATGCCACCGAATTTGGTTTTCGATTGCACATTAGCCAACTTTTCATAGGAATAGGGACCAATCAGGTTCTGGAAGTAGGTTGCAATGCCTGCTGCCGGAAGGTAGTCTTTGAATCCGGGCAACCGGTCTTCTTCAAAAACCCACGACTGTACCGGAAGATCTTCTATATATCCTGATGTTTCCCAGGCAAAATCTGCCACGCCGATCACCATGACCTTGGTCGGAACCGGAACATTTTCCTTCCAGTGTGAAATCCGGTTGCGATTCGGGCCGGTTATGGGTTCCATATATCCGGCTACCTGCAATCCGTTGCTGACCACCTCGTAACGTTCCGGTGCCGAAACAATAAATTCCACAGTAGCCTTATCCGAAGGATGGTCCACACAGGGGATCCAGTTTCGAGCCCGGTCGGGCCAGTTGTCGGCAAAAAAGGTCCGGTCGCCATACCGGTTTTTCGAAATGATCAGCCCGTCGGCGGGAATTCCGGAATAATGTACGTTTACCTGATATTCCGAGCGGTTTGCCGTCGTATCAGGGATACGGATCCTTATGCGGTTATTCTCATGCCGGAAATCAAGCATACCGTATGCAGATTCCACCCGATCAACAACCATTCCGGTAACTTTATCCTGTTTTCCAATGAGGTCCAGATCCAAGCTGCCGGTACCTTCAGTCAAACGGACTGTGATCAACGCCCGGCCCGTGATCCGGTCTGTTGTATCATTAAGATTCACGTAAAAGCAATAATGCAGGACATCCACTCCCTGGTTCCGGGGATAGGAATCCTTGGCGGACGATAGTCCCGGGAATGATAAAAATGTCAGGACGAGCAGGGTGGTGAATAGTCGGGTAGCCATGGTTCAGATTTTGATTCTTTAAAAATAGGCCAAAACAGGCAAATATTCTTACTTTTAATGCAAACCTCTTATGAATCGGGTCAGTTTCGAAATTCATTCCAAAAAATCTTCAACCCATGAAACCTGCCACAAAACCACTCGTTCTCCTTCTTTTCATACTCCTGCTGACGGCCCCACTTTTTGCCATAGTACCGGAAGACGGGCGATTTCCAAAGGATTCTAAGATTGCTGTGGTACAGGAATATCTCAACTATTTTATGCCGGATTATCGAACAAGCAGAGCCGATTTTCTAAAGCGGGCCGATGACCTTTCGAAAATATTTGACGGAACCGAATTGATGAAGATTCAGGTTCCCACCCAGTTGGACCAGGAATTATTTATTGACATATTTTACATCCCACCTGTTCAAAGCACCGCCAATCTTCTGGTGATTTCCTGTGGGACACACGGGGTTGAAGGCCTGGCTGGCAGTGCGGTTCAGCGAATGGTGATGGACCGGTACCTGAAATCCGGGAACCTCGGTAGCACAGGAGTATTGCTTATCCATGCCCTTAATCCCTATGGATTCAACTACATCAGGCGTGTGACGGAAAATAATGTAGATATGAACCGGAACTGTGAGGCTACACCGACTTTATTTGCCACTAAAAATGAGGGTTATGCAAAATTATACGACTTCATCAATCCGGCTGGCCCGGCAAGTTTGGGTAGTTTAAGTAACCAGTTTTTTGTGGAGCGGGCCATCCTGAAAATTCTGAAGGCTTCCATGCCCGTCCTGAGGCAGGCTGTTTTACAGGGGCAATACACTTTCCCCGAAGGATTATATTTTGGGGGGAGCCAGTTTGAGCCCCAGGTGGTCGCCTTGAAACCGATTCTGACTAAATATGCCGGCCGGTTTGACAAGGTCATTCACATCGATCTCCATACCGGATATGGAGAACGAGGCAAGATGCACCTGTTTCCAAACCCGGCACAAAATCAGGAAGTTAAAGCCGGAACGGAAACTTTATTTGAGGGCTATTCTATCGACTGGGGGGATTCCAAAGATTTTTACACGATTACGGGAGATTTTTCAAGCCTGATCGGTAAAATGATACCCGGAAAGCTGGTTATTCCGATGACTCTTGAATTTGGAACCATGGACAGCCAGAAAACCATGGGGTCGCTTCGTTCCATTCAGAATATGATACTTGAAAACCAGGGCTTTCATCATGGCTATAAAAACAAGCGGAGTGAAAGAAAAATCAAGGAATGGATTCTCGAAATGTACGCCCCTTCCTCCTCCATCTGGAAAACCGAAATAATGGATCAGAGCGTTAAGATCATGGGTCAGGTGTTTGATAAAATAAAGTAGAAGGGAGATTCCGATCTAAGAAATCCGGCTCCAGTCTTTGATTTCCCTCTTTTGTTTGCCCAACTGTTCAACAAGTATCCTGTTTTCAGCAGTTTCCAGAAGGGGATCCTCTTCTAGTACTTCCTGTGCCACACGCCGCGCATGTTCCAGAATTTTCGTGTCGGTAATGAGATTGGCAATGGAGAGATTGAATGGTACGCCGCTTTGCTGGGTGCCCTCCAGATCGCCCGGACCGCGGAGCTTCATATCGACTTCAGCAATTTCAAATCCATCGTTGGTACGCGTCATGGTTTCTATACGGATTTTACCTTCTTTGGAAAGTTTAAACCCGCTCATCAATATGCAAAACGACTGGTCCGCACCGCGCCCCACACGTCCGCGCAGCTGGTGTAGCTGGCTGAGACCGAACCTTTCCGCACTTTCGATCATCATCACAGAAGCGTTCGGAACATCCACCCCAACTTCAATTACGGTGGTGGCGACCATAATTTTGGTAATCCCCTTTACAAAGTAGTGCATCGCCTTGACTTTTTCCTCCGGTTTCATCTGGCCGTGTAATACAGACACGGCATATTCGGGAGCTGGGAATGCCCTGGTTATACTTTCATACCCGTCATAAAGATTCTTAAAATCCAGTTTCTCAGACTCCTGAATCAAAGGATACACAATGTAAATCTGTCTCCCGAGGGCGATCTGCTTTCTCAGGAATTCGAAAACCACCAGGCGCTTCGAATCATAGTAATGAACGGTTTGAATGGGTTTTCGCCCGGGGGGGAGTTCATCAATGACAGAGATGTCAAGGTCCCCGTACAGTGTCATGGCCAGGGTTCTCGGGATGGGGGTGGCAGTCATCACGAGGATATGCGGCAGGATTCCATCCGCCTTTTCCCAGAGCCGGGCCCGTTGGGCCACGCCAAAACGGTGTTGCTCATCGATTACCACGAGCCCCAGATTCTTAAATTGCACGGTATCCTCGATCAATGCGTGTGTCCCGATCAGGATATCGAGTTCCCCTTCCCTCAATTCTTCATGCAGCGAAATACGATGTCTGGATTTGGTGGAACCGGTCAGGAGCTTCACCTGTACCGGAAGACCGCCAAGCATACGCTGAAAAGTCTGGAAGTGCTGCTGGGCCAGAATTTCAGTTGGAGCCATTAAGCAGGCCTGATAACCGTTATCCAGCGCGATCAGCATACTGAGAAGGGCAACCAGTGTCTTTCCGCTTCCCACATCCCCCTGAAGCAAACGGTTCATCTGCAACCCCGAGCCCAGATCCTTGCGGATCTCGCGGATCACTCTTTTTTGTGCGCCGGTCAGTTCGAAAGGCAAGTTTTCCGAATAAAACCGGTTGAAGAGATCCCCTATCTTTGGAAAAACGAACCCCTTAATTTTTTGGTTTTTCCAGTTTTTCTGGCGCAGAAGTCCCAATTGAATCAGGAAAAACTCTTCGAATTTCAACCGGTAACGGGCATTTTTCAAAGATTCCTGGTCTTTGGGGAAATGAATGTTCAGCAGGGTATCGCTGATGCCGGGGAATTTCAGCTGATTCAGTAACGAAATCGGCATGGTTTCTGGGATTCTGCCATATACTTTCTGCAATAGCTGATACTCCAGCTTGTGCAGCACCCTTGAAGTCAGAAAATTGCTTTTCATCTTCTCGGTGGTGGGATAGGCTGCCTGATAGGTATAAGGGTAGGCTACCTGCTCCGTTTTAGCTGCTTCCTCCATTTCCGGATGCATGATGGAATATTTCCCGTTAAACAGGGTGGGTTTCCCGAACAATATATATTCGATTCCAAATTTTACACTCTGCTGTATCCATTTAATGCCCTGGAACCAGATTAGTTCAATCCCGCCGGTAGAGTCTTCGAATCGCGCCGTCAAGCGCTGTTTAGGCCGCTTACCGGCCAGCTCCATGGAAGTTACCTTTCCCCTGAGCTGAATGAAGGCTTCGTCGGATGCAATCTCGCCAATGGTATAGAACCGGGTGCGGTCGGTATATTTATAGGGATAATGCCTGAGCAGATCGTCGAAACTGCTTACTCCAAGCTCATTAAACAGGATTTCAGCCCTTCTGGGACCGACACCTGGAAGAAATTTTATATCTGTTTGCAACAGGGATTCCATGACCTGCGAATTTAGCAGTTATCGGCAGCTTTGTTAAATATTGTTAATAATTCCACAATCGCACCTCTTCTAGTGATTAACCGGTATTTTTGCAACAAAGCGCATTTATTATGGACGATATGATTTCCCTGAAGGGACTGGTTAAAAATTATTTGGTTGGAACGCAGGTTGTAGAGGCCTTACGTGGAATAAACCTGGTCATTAAAAAAGGGGAATATGTCGCCATCATGGGACCATCCGGCTCCGGAAAATCAACCCTGATGAACATTCTTGGGGCTCTCGATACTCCATCAGCCGGAAACTATTTTCTGAACGGAACCGATGTCAGCAAGATGGTTGACAATGATCTGGCTGTGATCCGGAATAAGGAAATTGGATTTATCTTTCAGACTTTCAATCTTCTTCCAAGATATGATGCGCTCGAAAATGTGATACTTCCCTTGATTTACGGAGGGGTTCCAAAGCATGAGCGTCGTGAAAGAGGGCTTAAAGTATTGGAAAAAGTCGGTCTCTCTGATCGCGTCACACACAAACCCAATGAGCTCTCAGGGGGGCAGCGGCAGCGTGTCGCCGTGGCAAGGGCCTTGGTTAACAACCCGGCCATTATTCTGGCTGATGAGCCGACCGGGAACCTGGATTCAAAAACATCCGTGGATATTATGAACCTCATACGGGATATTCATGAGCAGGGAAATACAATTATTGTGGTTACCCATGAAGAAGATATCGCAAAGCGTTCCCAGCGCATTATCAGGCTGTTAGACGGACATGTCGAAAGTGATCAACCCAATCTCAACCGGATTCGTTAAGCAATTATTTTTGAACTATTGGAATTTATCGTAAAAAAATTACATTTGCGAAAAAATTGCCCTTAATAATCTACAGATATGTATTGGACACTCGAATTGGCATCCAAACTGGAAGACGCTCCCTGGCCAGCGACCAAAGATGAATTAATCGATTTTGGTATTCGCTCTGGAGCTCCGCTGGAAGTGATCGAAAATTTGCAGGAGATTGAGGATGAAGGTGAAATCTATGAAAGCATAGAGGACATCTGGCCTGATTATCCAAGCAAGGATGATTTTTTCTTTAACGAAGAAGAGTATTAAATGAAACGGGCACCTTTGGGTGCCTATTTTATTTCCACATTTTGATATCCTCGCGGTCACGAGGACGCT
>JBBQOG010000165.1:0-7375 GCA_038330665.1 Bacteroidales bacterium | reverse complement strand
TTTTGGTGTCACATGCGAGTTTATCCGTAAAAATTCACCGGCATTTTAAATTTTTTTAATATATACACAAATATTCATTATTTCACAAGATTATTTAATTACAAGAAAAAAAAAACTGGACTTGGCCGGTGATTTGATCCGGATCTCCTCGCTGGTCACACCAAAACTTGAAATCACCGAGATTGCTGATCGTTTTTCGAGTCTGAAAGATGGTGGCTCTGCCCTCTTGTTTGAAAATAGTGGAACGGAGTTTCCGGTTTTGATCAATGCTTTCGGATCGGAAGAAAGAATCAAAATTGCCTTTGGCAACCGGTCGCCGGATGAACTGGCCGCGGAAATTCACCATTTGATAGGTAGCCTGACTGGCGGAGATACCAGCTTTGGGGGTAAATTGAGAAAATTGCCTCTTCTGGGAAAGGCCTCCCGCTGGATGCCGGTTAAAAAAAGGGGCAGGGGGGCTTCTCAGCAAATTGTTGATTTGGATCCCAACCTTAATTCCTTGCCAATTCTTACCTGCTGGCCCTTTGATGGAGGACCTTTTATCACTTTGCCGCTGGTTCACACCCGTGATCCACTGACCGGGATACCAAATCTGGGCATGTACCGCATGCAGGTCTTTTCTGATAAAACAACCGGAATGCACTGGCACATGCATAAGACCGGCGCAAGACATTACCGTGAGTATCAGAAAACCGGACAAAAGATGCCCGTGGCCGTTGCAATTGGCGGAGACCCTGTTTATACCTATTGCGCAACTGCACCTTTGCCGGATGGAATTGACGAATATCTTCTTGCCGGGTTTATACGCCATAAGGCTGTTTCCCTGGTAAAATGTATAACCCAGGACCTTTGGGTGCCGGAAGATTGCGATTTTGTTTTAGAGGGTTATGTCGATCCAATGGAGCCATTGATTACAGAAGGCCCTTTTGGCGATCATACCGGTTTTTATTCGCTGGAGGATCAGTTCCCTGTTTTTCATTTAACCGCAATTACTCATCGAAAAGGCGCAGTTTATCCGGCCACCATTGTTGGAATTCCTCCGCAGGAAGATAGCTGGCTTGCCTGGGTGACCGAGCGTCTGTTCAAGCCGATGATCAAAATGGCAATGGTACCAGAACTGACCGACTTTCATCTGCCTGTGGAAGGGGTGGCTCACAACCTGGTATTAGCCAGGATTGATGCGAGCTATCCCGGACAGGGGCGAAAAGTGTTGCATACCCTTTGGGGTGCGGGCCAGATGATGTTTACTAAATTTATTGCAATAACTGCCTCCGGTCCGGAGCTGACTGATTATCTCAGTTTGGTCCGATATATTTCGGACCACGTGGATCCGGCCCGGAATGTGGAAATTGCATCCGGACCGCTTGATATACTGGATCATGCATCCCGGGTCGCCGCATATGGCGGCAAATTGGGCCTCGACGCAACCGGTTCCGAGCTACCCGAAGCCGGAATCGCTGAAAAAAACCTGAGTGAACAGTCAGTAATTGCTTTTCGTTCCCAGCATCCCCAGATTGCTGACATGAATCTTTCCTGGGCGCATCAGGGCATTTCCCTCGGATTGGTATCTGTTACAAAAAACATTCCCGGAATGGTCAGGGAAATTGAAGATGAAATCCGGTTGTCGGATGAATTGAACAAAATCCGGTTCTGGATCATTCTGGATGACACTGCCGACCTGGGTGACCCCCACCTGGTGGCCTGGTTGACCGGTAGCAATGTCGATGTGCAGTCGGATGTCCTGATTTTTCCTGCCGCTAAAGGGAAACAATCTGGTATTATGTTTATTGATGCCACAGTGAAATCGCAAGAAATGGATGGGTTTATGCGGCCGTGGCCAAACCTGACATTAATGGATCCCGCGACGATTAAAATGGTGGATGAAAAGTGGAAGACCTATGACATTGGTAAGCAGATTCAATCCCGCTCATTGAAATATTCAAGATTTTACCAGCCCGGAGCCGTACGTCATCAGGAAAAAAAACAGCCTGATTGAGGTGTTAACGCGCGTTGAATGCCTGTAATCCTTTATCGAGGAATTCTACAAACCCGTCAATATTCAGGTCGTAGGAACGGGTTGGAATTAACAGCTTGCCATCGGTATCCAACAGTGCATATTGAGGCTGGGTGTTCTGTCCGAACCGGGTGATCTGGAAATCCTGATACTTTTTCCCCAACGTTTTTTTGACCTTGCCATCATAGGTTGAAGTAACCCACTCAGATTCAGGTAATTTAATGACCTTATCGTCGACATAGAGGGCAACCACCACAAAAGAGTCACGCAGGCGACTGTATACTCTCGGGTCCGACCATACCCGTTGTTCCATTTCACGACAATTTACACAACCATGCCCGGTAAAGTCGATGAATACCGGCTTATTTTGCGATTTAGCACAGGCCAGCGCCTGGTCGTAATCAAAATATCCTTTGAGGTCGAGCGGTAACTCCAGTTTATCTCCATATTCCGGTTCTTCGCATAGAACCTGGTCTGGAGCATCCGACTTCACCTGGGAGGCGGAAACCACTGCACTCTCTCGGATCAGGTGCTTGAGATCAAAGTCGCTGGATGTTTCCGGGGGCAGATATCCGGCGAGAGCTTTCAATGGAGCTCCAATCATTCCGGGAATCATATATACCACAAAGGTAAAGGTGATAATGGAAAGGAACAACCGTGGAACTCCCACATGGGTGACATCGCTGTCGTGTTTAAATTTGATCTTACCAAGGAGGTAAAAGCCCATCAGGGTGAAAATAACAATCCAGAAGGCAAGGTAAACTTCCCGGTCCAGGATTCCCCAATGATAAGTTTGGTCGGCAATGCTCAGGAATTTCAGTCCGAGAGCAATTTCAATAAAACCGAGGACCACTTTAACTGAATTCAGCCAGCCACCGGATTTTGGCAATGAAGTCAGCCAGGACGGGAAAATGGCAAACAGGGTAAAAGGCAGGGCAAATGCGATTCCGAATCCGAGCATTCCGACAATCGGCTGCAGGATCTCACCACCTGCGCTCTGCACCAATACGGTTCCAACAATAGGCCCTGTGCAGGAGAAAGAAACAAGTACAGTGGTAAAAGCCATGAAAAATGGGCCACTGAGCCCTCCTTTGTCAGCTCTCAGGTCTGATTTACTGATCATCCAGTTCGGAAGGTTGATCTCGAACATGCCGAAGAACCAGGCGGCAAAAAAGAGAAAAATCAAGAAAAAGGCCACGTTAGGAATCCAGTGGGTGCTAAGGAAATTGGCAATGCCCGGTCCGAAGGTAACCGCCACAATGGTTCCGATCACCGCGAATATCGCGACGATGGAAACGCCAAAGAAGATAGCTTCGAAGAGGGATTTCCGACGTGATTTCTCCCCATGCATAAAAAAGGAAACAGTCATCGGGATCATCGGAAACACGCAGGGTGTCAGCAAAGCAATCAATCCGCTCCCAAATGCGATCCAGAATAATTTCCACAGACTCCTGGTGGACTCTTTCGAAGACGTACTATTATTATCGGCTTCCATAGCAATAGCCGATGCGCTTTTCGCGGCAACTGAACCCTCAATATTGAATTCGAATTCATTATCGCCAAGTGAGCAGGAATGATCATCACAGATCTGATAGTCAATTGTACCCGTAATCTTAAAAGCTTCCTGATTAAGGACCCTGATTTTCTGGCTGAATTTGGCTTCCACGGCAAAATACGCCACCTTCATGTTAAACATTTTATCGAATTCTTCTTCGGGCCTGGTGACTTCGATCACACTGTCAATGCGTGTATAACTGGATGAGCTTTCAAGCGTGAAGGTTGTAGCATTTGGGCCGCCGGCGGGAACATGCTGACTATACATATGCCAGGTAGGTTCAATTGCTGCGGTAAATTGCAATTCGTATATACTATCGTTAACCTTTTGAACCGAGTAGGACCAGGTTACCGGATCAACCATTTGTGCCTTGGATTGGACAGAAAATCCCAAAAGAAGGATTAGGGTCCATAGAAAATACAGAGGAGACTTTTGCTTGAACATAATAGATGGAATAATCAATTGCTTAAACTACAAATTTCTCGCCATTCTGGTCGAGAAATTCATAATTGAGTATGCCGAGATTAGGATCAGCCTTCACTTTGAGCCAATTACGATTCTTAAATGACCATTTAAGGCGAAGGGAAGGAAATCCAAACATCAGAAAGGCAGCCAGATAGGGATGAGCCTTCAGGGTCAGTTTAGGCTTGGGATATTTGTCAAGAATATAGAGAAACTGATTGAGGACCTGATCGAGTATAAGGATACTCGGGGTCACCTCACCTGTTCCGCTGCAGGTTGGGCAGGTTTCCATGATCTGCACGTCCATTTCCGGGCGCACCCGCTGACGGGTAATCTGTATCAGGCCAAATTTGCTTACCGGAAGGATATGATGTTTGGCCCGGTCAGCTTTCATCGCTTCCTTCATCCGGTCGAATACCTTTTGACGGTTATCCGCCTTTACGAGATCGATGAAATCCACCACGATGATGCCGCCCATATCACGGAGACGAAGTTGACGGGCAATTTCGTCTGCTGCCGAAAGGTTGACATCAAGCGCATTGGTTTCCTGGTCGTTTGCCGACTGCGACCGGTTCCCGCTGTTCACATCGATTACATGGAGGGCTTCGGTATGTTCAATAATCAGGTACGCACCGCTCTTATAGGAAACGGTTTTACCAAACAAGGTCTTAATCTGCTTATCGATTCCGAAATGTTCAAAGATTGGGGTATTCCCGGAGTAGTACTTTACAATCTTTTGCTTTTCAGGGGCGATGGTTATGATGAAATCCCGTATTTCCCGGTAAAGGGCCTGGTCGTTAACTGAAATACTGTTAAATGAAGGGTTCAGGATATCCCTGAGTATGGCCGAAGTGCGGTTGAGCTCACCCAGAACCAGTGATGGCGGTTCCACGGATTTGATATCCTGAAAAATGGATTCCCATCGTTCAACCAGAGATTTCAATTCCGCATCCAGAACAGCTACCTTCCGTTCTTTGGCTACCGTACGAACGATGACGCCATAGTTTTTGGGCTTGATAGACAGGATTAGCCTTTTGAGCCGGTCCCTTTCCTCGTCGGATTTTATTTTCGTAGAAACCGAAACTTTATCGGAGAAGGGCAGCAGAACCAGATTGCGTCCGGCCAAGGAGATTTCACTCGTCAGCCTGGGCCCTTTTGAGGCGATAGGCTCCTTGGCAACCTGCACCAGAATCACTTGTCCGCTCTTGATCAGGTTTGTAATCTTCCCGTGTTTATCAATATCGGGATCGGTTTTAAACTTGTCGAGAATCGGAACCTTGGTTTTCCTGTTAAGAGCCTGATTCAGGTAGGTGTTCAGCGATTGGAATTGCGGACCCAGATCAAGATAGTGCAGGAAAGCATCCTTTTCATAACCAACATCCACGAAGGCAGCATTCAGCCCGGGCATGATCTTTTTAACCTTGCCCAAGTAAATGTCACCTACAGAAAACTGAATGTTAGATTTTTCCTTGTTGAGTTCAACCAGCTTTTTCTCTTCAAGTAGCGCAATCGCTATTTCGCTTGTGCTGGCATCGATAATCAGTTCATTACTCACAACTCGTTATATCTATGTGGAGAAGAGTAAATAGTGATAATGCCTTTCCAATAAACAGCATAAACCTAAAGAGAAACTCCTTAGGTTTATGCTATGCAAATTTATTGAAAGACTATTTCTTTTTCTTGTGACGATTTTTCCGCAAGCGTTTCTTCCGCTTGTGGGTCGCCATCTTATGTCTTTTGCGTTTTTTTCCGCTTGGCATGACAAATTCAATTTTTTGATAAGGAACTATTTCTTCTTTCTAACCTGATCTTTTACCTTGGCTACAAAAGTTTTTGCTGGCTTGAAGGCAGGAATAAAGTGCTGCGGGATAATGATGGTGGTATTTTTCGAGATATTCCGGGCAGTTTTTTCTGCTCTCTTCTTTACTATAAAACTACCAAATCCCCTCAGGTATACGTTATTGCCATTTACCAACGAGGTTTTTACGGTGCCCATAAAGGCTTCAACGGTTTTCTGTACAGCAACTTTCTCAATTCCAGTGTTCTTGCTGATTTCGTTTACAATGTCTGCTTTAGTCATCGCTATAAATACTTTAATTATCAACTAATTACAATTGTTCGCAAATATATATCTTTTTCTTAAATATTCTTTCGATTGAAAAATATTTTTTCTTTTTTTTCCATTCGGTTGGTAAACATGCATATATATAACCATAAACAGATCCGGCCGGCCAAAACTGTTTATTCGTTTTGAAACTTGAG
Organism: Bacteroidales bacterium; assembly: GCA_038330665.1. Taxonomy (GTDB): domain Bacteria; phylum Bacteroidota; class Bacteroidia; order Bacteroidales; family UBA12481; genus UBA12481. The sequence continues at coordinate 1,082 of JBBQOG010000165.1, read as the reverse complement.
AATAGTTTGTATTTTTAATCAACAATTAATTTTTATCCAAATGTCTGTAAATAAAGCAATTCTAGTCGGAAATGTGGGTAAGGATCCTGAAGTCAGGCACCTTGAGGGCGGAACCTCAGTGGCGCGTTTTACTCTGGCTACCTCTGAATCCTATAAAAACAAGAGCGGTGAACTGGTCAAAAACACCGAATGGCATAATATTGTCGCATGGAGGCAGCTGGCAGAACTGGCGGAAAAGTATATCCGCAAGGGAGGCCAGATTTATGTGGAAGGTAAAATTACCAATCGTCAATATGATGATAAAGAAGGCAATAAGCGTTACATCAGCGAAATTGTAGCCGATAACATACGCTTGTTAGGCCGGAAGGAAGACTCACAGGTACCTGTATCAGGCGGTATGGGAGCCCGGACTCAATCCGATCCGATGTCGGCAACCCTTCCTGATGAACCCGATCAAGCCGTTGAGGGTGATGATCTGCCGTTTTAATCCTATAATCCAAGAGATTTGAACATTGGTGTAATCATCGAGTTAATAGTCATTTTGCTTCTTTTGGCTGCTTCTGCTTCGGTTTCCGGAGCAGAAGTTGCCTTTTTTTCCATCGGGCCAAATGAGCGAAACCAATTGAGTTTGAAAAATTCAAAATCAGCTGTCAGGGTGCTGAACATGCTGACGAATCCTGAGGATCTGCTGGCTACTTTGTTGGTTTTTAACAATCTGGTGAATATGGGCATCGTGATCCTTTCGACCTGGGTAACCGACTCCCTACTGACCTTTACCGGGTATCCGGTTTTGAAGTTCATTATTCAGATAGTTGCCATCACTTTTGTCATCCTTCTTCTTGGAGAAGTGCTTCCGAAAATCTATGCCACGCGGCATTCGATGCGGATTGCACAACTGATGTCGATGCCCATCTCCACACTGGAGCGAGTTTTCCGTCCGTTGAACCGCTTGTTGATTGGCTCCACTTCAATGGTCAGCCGGAGACTGAAAGACCAAAGTACCCCTCTCACCATGGATGAGTTGTCGGAAGCCCTGGTTCTGACGGGACAGGAACTCGTTGACGAAGAGAAGATCCTTAAGG
>JBBQOG010000164.1:0-7382 GCA_038330665.1 Bacteroidales bacterium | reverse complement strand
GGTATCTGTTATTGGGACAAGGGGTCCTTTTTTTTCAAGGAGAACTGGGCCAGCATGAGTCCCGCCAGTACCACCGGAATCCCCAGGAGTTTCATGCCGGTAAATGTTTCCCCCCAGATGAGGTAGGAAAAAATGGCCGTGAATACCGGGATGAAATTGGTGAATACATTGGCTCGTGTGATCCCTATTTCCCTGACCGCAGCGGTGAAAAAGATAAACGAGATAGAGGAGGGGAAGATTCCCAGAAAAAGCAAAGGCAGAACCACCTCCCAGGACGGTTGTATCTGCAGGGTTTCCTTCAGATCAGTAGCCAGAAAGATGGGTAGAAAGAGCAGGGCTCCGAGAATGCTCTGAATCTGAACTATGGTCAGGGGTTTGTATTTTACCGCTAGTTTCGCGATAACCAGGCTATAGCTCACTGCCGACATGACGGCTACCATCATCAGTGCCACACCGGTTGGTGAGGCAGCCAGTGAAAGGTCCCGACCAAGAAGTACCAGTAAAACACCGGTGAAGCTGACTGCGATTCCGGCAACTTTAATCCAGCCTACCCGTTCGCCAAAAATCAACCAGGCGGCAATCGGGGCTATCAGTGGTATGGTCGAAACGATTACTGCACCCGTGGTAGGTGTCACCAATTTCATCCCATAACTTTCACCCAGAAAATACAACAGGGGTTCAAACATCGCCATCAACAGAAATTTTCCGTAATCCTGGCGATCAATCTTTTGGGTATGACGGGTGGATTTAATGACAATCGTGAGAAAGGTAGCTGAGATCACCATCCTTAGAAAGATCAGGGCCATCGGCTCAAAGTATTCATAAGCAACCTTATAGCCGACAAACGACAGCGACCAGAATACCATTGCCAACGAAATTCCGCTGTAAACCCAGATTCTTTTCATCGTATAAAAAAAATCCCCGCCTAATAGCAGGGATTGATCTGGGTGGAAGAGGGGATTCGAACCCCCGACCTCTGGAACCACAATCCAACGTTCTAACCGACTGAACTACTCCCACCGTTTGAGCCGACAAATGTAAACGTTTTCGTGAAAATTTTATCTGATATTCCTATTTTTGGAGCAAATTTTACTGACATGCTAGAAAAAACATCCAATCCTGCCCTGAGCAGGAAAATTTTTGAGAGAACTTACACCGATACGGCCGATGATACCGTCATGACTTTACAGGGCACTGCCAACAAGGCATTTCTGATGCTTTTGCTGGTCGGGCTCGGCGCTGCCTATACCTGGAGAATCTTTTTCCAGAATCCCGACCCGACTGCGGTGCCACCGGCATTGATGACTTATATGCTTTTGGGCGGCATCGGCGGTTTTATCCTGTCGCTGGTGATCATGTTCCGGCCAACCTCCGCACCCTGGGCGGCCCCTGTTTACGCCGTTCTGGAAGGCCTGTTCCTGGGTGCGATATCTGCCTTTTTTCAGTATAAGTTTCCGGGAATCGTGATGCAGGCGGCCAGTCTGACTTTTCTGACCGCCTTTGCCATGCTGTTTCTCTACCGGAGCGGAATCATCAAGGTAACCAATAAATTCCGGATGGGCGTTTTCGCGGCTACCGGAGGCATCATGCTGATGTACATGGCTAGCTTTATCCTGGGATTATTCGGCATCGATTTTGGCATGATGCATGCCGGAGGAACTCTGGCTATCGTGATCAGCCTGGTTATTTGTGGGGTAGCAGCATTAAACCTGGTGCTCGATTTTGATTTCATCGACAAGGGCGCCCAAAGCGGACTACCGAAGTATATGGAATGGTATTCCTCATTTGCATTGATGGTTACGCTGGTTTGGCTCTATCTGGAAATTCTGAGGTTGCTTTCCTATATCAACGGCCGGGATTAGTCTTTTTGCCTTTCATCTGATGACGAAAAGGCGCAAAAGCAAAAAAAAATTGCGACTTTGCATCTTTGCGCGAAACCGATAACCCAGGATCATTCATGAAATTGATTGAGATTACCCGAGAGAATTTCCGGACTTTCCACGATGTGGGCCGGACATTATATCAAGATGATCCCAATTGGATTGCCCCGCTCGACATGGAAGTCGAGAATATTTTCACCCCTTCTAAAAATGACCTGTTTCAGCATGGCGAAGCCATCAGATGGGTGTTGCAGGATTCTTCCGGTAAGTGGATCGGCCGGGTGGCAGCCTTTATTGATCATCAAAAAGCTGAGAAATCTGCGGTCCCGGCCGGTGGGATGGGATTCTTTGAGTCCATTAACGACACCCCGGCTGCTACCTTGCTGTTTGATACGGCACGCGAGTGGCTTCGGGTGCGGGGCGCAGTGGCCATGGATGGCAGCATCAATTTCGGAGAAAATTTTTCTAATTGGGGCGTCCTGGTGGAAGGATTTGTGAAACAGGGTTACGGGATGCCCTACAACAAGCCGTATTATCAGAAATTGTTCGAAGAATATGGCTTTAGGGATTATTTCCAGCAGTTTAGCTATCATTTCAATATCGACAAGCCCTGGCCACAGCGGATGGTCACTTTTGCAGAATACCTGGCTTCCCGTCCGGGTTATACTTTCAGCCACCTGAAGAAAAACAATATCCAGAAATATGTCAGGGATCTGGTGGAGGTGGTCAACCTTACCTGGGCGGATTATCTGGAAGGATTTATTCCATTTAAGGAGTCGGACCTCGATGCGATCATCCGGGATGCCAAACCCGTTCTCGTGGAGGAATTCATCTGGTTTGCCTATAAGGATGACCGGCCGATAGGTGTGGTGGTAGCGTTTCCGGATGTGAACCAGGTGCTGTCGCACTTCAACGGGCGACTCAACTTCTGGAAGGGATTAAAATTTTTGTGGCTCAAAAGCGGGAAGACCATCACCCGTAACCGGGTGCTGATGGCCGGTGTCATCCCTGAATTTCAGAATTCCGGAGTAATCGCAGCCCTGTTTCTACAGTTTGCCCTGGCCACGAAAAAGAAGAGCTGGTATCATGAAATTGAACTCTCCTGGGTTGGGGATTATAACCCCAGGATGAGAAAGGTTTATGAACAGATCGGCGCGGTGCCGGTAAAGAAACATATTACCTACCGGTATATGATTGATCCTTCGGTAAGGTTTGAGCGTTTTACCAATGAAGGCGGTAATAGCAGCCTGAGAAAAGATTACCTGAAAAAAGATCAAGAAAATATTCCTGATGTTTGATAAAGAGGAAAAAGTACTTATCTTTGCGTCCCCTAAAGTAATGATGTAATGAACGCTTCATGAAATTAGGGTCGCGAAATGCATAAAAATAATTGAAGGCTCCATTCGTACGACGAAAAGCTGAATTGAAACGATTAAATTATTTACGAATGAAAAAAGATATTCATCCTAAGAATTACAGGATGGTGGTCTTTAAAGACCTCTCGAACGAGTATACCTTTGTAACGCGTTCTACTGTAGCAACTCGTGAAACGATTGACCTTGACGGTGTTGAGTATCCCCTTGTAAAAATTGAGATTTCAAATACGTCGCACCCTTTCTTCACCGGGAAGGTGAAACTGCTCGATATGGCTGGTCGTGTTGATAAATTCAACCGCCGCTTTGGAAAGCACCTTGAGAAAAAAGCGCAGAAGTAATTCTGACGAAATAAACCCAAAGCCCCGGCACGGGGCTTTTTTTTGCTTTAATCAGTGGGAATCAAATTGGGAAATAACTTATTTTTTGATTTCGGCGAAGATGACAACGACTTTGTACCCCTCTTGTCGGATGGCAATGAGGAAGAACTCAGCGTAGTCGATATTCCCGAAATGCTGCCAATATTGGCATTGCGCAACACCGTTCTTTTCCCGGGGGTGGTCATTCCGATCACCGTTGGACGCGACAAGTCGATCCGGCTCGTTAAGGAAGCCTATAAGAATAGTACTTCAATCGGGGTAGTCGCCCAAATGGATACGACCATCGAAGATCCGGAAGTGGGTGACCTGAACCGTGTGGGCACCATGGCATCCATTGTGAAGATCCTCAATATGCCGGATGATACCACCTCGGTTATCATCCATGGCAAACGGCGTTTTCACCTCGATGAGATCACGGGAAACGAACCCTTCCTCCAGGGTAGGGTAACTCCTTTGTCAGATCTGAAACCTACCGATAAGCCACAGGAATTTGAGGCCATCATTGGTACCATTAAAGATCTGGCCCTTAAGATTGTACAATATTCCTCAAATGTTCCTCAGGAAGCCAGTTTTGCCATTAAGAATATTGAGGGCGCCGGGTTCCTGGTGAACTACCTCTGCTCAAATTCTGATCTGGGAATGGCCGAAAAGCAGGAACTGCTGGAAATTGATAATATCCGCGATCGTGCGGTAAGGTTGCTCGAACACCTGTCGCTGGAATTCCAGAAACAGAAACTGAAGAAGGATATCCAGAGTAAGGTAAAACTCGAAATTGATCAGCAACAACGGGAATATCTGCTGAACCAGCAGATGAAAACCATCCAGGATGAGCTCGGCGGAAGTCCGTTTGAGCAGGAGGTTGAAGAGGTCCGGCTGCGTGCCGAAACCAAAAACTGGTCGCCCGAGGTAGCCAAGTCTTTTGCCCGCGACATCGAGAAACTGGAACGCATCAATCCCGCTTCGGCCGAATATTCTGTGCAGCTCAACTACCTGGAGGTCATGCTTGATCTTCCGTGGAACGATGTTTCGCAGGATAATTTCGACCTTAGAAGAGCTAAAAGGATTCTGAATCAGGACCATTCCGGTCTCGATCAGGTGAAGGAACGTATTCTCGAACACCTGGCCATCCTGAAACTCAAGGGCGACATGAAAGCCCCGATCCTCTGTTTGTACGGCCCCCCCGGAGTGGGTAAAACCTCGCTCGGCAAATCGGTGGCCCGTGCGATCAACCGCAAATATGTCCGGATGTCGTTGGGCGGTCTCAAAGATGAATCCGAAATCCGCGGACACCGGAAAACCTATATTGGAGCCATGCCCGGACGGATCATTCATTATATCCGTCGTGCAGGAACTTCCAACCCTGTGTTTGTTCTGGATGAAATTGATAAGGTAGGTAATGATTTCCGGGGCGATCCGGCATCGGCCCTGCTCGAACTGCTGGATCCGGAACAGAACAGCACCTTTTATGATAACTTCCTGGAGATGGAATATGACCTCTCAAAGGTCCTTTTCATCGCTACCGCCAATAACCCGGCAACCATCAGCGCCGCGCTTCGCGACCGCATGGAGATGATTGAGATATCCGGATATGTGGTGGAGGAAAAGGTGGATATCGCAGTGAAACACCTGGTACCAAAACAGTTAACCGATCATGGCCTGGCAATAGATCGGTTCGTTTTTCCGAAGGATACGCTTGAATATATTATCGAAAACCATACCCGGGAATCGGGTGTCAGAAGCCTGGATAAGAAGATCGCCAAGGTGGTTCGCCAACTGACCAAAAAAGTGGCCATGGGCGAAGAGCTGCCGAAAGAGGTGGCAAAAAGTTCGATGAAGGATTACCTGGGATACCCCGAGATACTGAAGGATGATTATCAGGGCAACGAATTTGCCGGTGTGGTTACGGGCCTCGCCTGGACCGAAACCGGTGGCCAGATATTATATGTGGAGACCAGCCTGAGCAAAGGAAAGGGCTCGCTTACCCTGACCGGGAATCTCGGTGAAGTGATGAAGGAATCTGCCATACTGGCGCTGGAATATCTGAAAGCACATGCCGATAAGCTCCATCTGCCCGAAAATGTATTTGAACACTGGAATGTTCATATTCATGTGCCGGAAGGGGCGATCCCGAAAGACGGACCTTCGGCAGGGGTGACCATGGTGACTTCGCTTGCATCGGCCTTTACCCAGCGTAGGGTAAAGCCGTTTCTCGCCATGACCGGTGAAATCACCCTCAGAGGCCGCGTGATACCGGTTGGTGGAGTCAAGGAAAAGATCCTGGCAGCCAAACGGGCCCAGATCAAGGAGATTATACTCTCCGAAGAGAACCGGAATGATATTGAGCAGATCAAGGCTAAATACTTAAAAGGCTTAACTTTCCGTTATGTCAGAACCATCCAGGACGTACTCGATCTGGCTCTGATGAAGCAAAAGATAAAAGATCCGTTAAATATCGAATGATTTGCCGATCCATTGGCGCAAAATACTGCCAAATGACACTCTCTCCGGACTGCAGTTTTTCCAACTCTTCCGGTACGGATCGGTTTTCCTGATCAGCATCATCCTCCCACGCTCCGGACTACTTCCGGGCGAGGTGGGAATTTTTGAGGCCTTTCTCTTTTTTGCGGGAGTGGTGAGCTACTTCTGGGTAACCGGACTGATACAGGCGTTACTGCCTCTGGCATCACAAAAGGATCGTGACGCGAAACGCGAAACGCGAGATGCGAAACGCGAAACGCGAGATGCGAGAGAACGAATTGAGAAAGTAAGTTCAATCGACAGCAGTGTCATCCCGGCGAAAGCCGGGACCCCGCCCCTTACCATGGATGCTTCCGGGAACACCTCATGGCAACAAGAACGGCACCTTGCAAAAGCTACTTCTTCCGCATCACGCGTCTCGCATCACGCGCTTCGATCCTCCGCATCACGAGATTTTTTCAACTCATTCCTCCTCCTCCTCCTCTTTTCCGTCTTATCGTCTCTTGTTCTTCTCCTCGCCAGCCCGATGCTCGGGAATCTGCTGGGTCAACAGCTCAATCCGGAGATTATCTGGCTGGTGGTTTTGTATCTCATTCTTTTTGCCCCATCTACACTGGTTGAGTATTGGTATGTGATCACCGACCAGTCAAAAAAGCTGGTCCGGTATGGGGTGATTGCCTTTACCTTGCAGATATTGCTCGTGGGCATCCCGGTGATTGCCGGATACGGGGTGAAGGGTGCTATCTGGGGAATGATTGCAGCTGGTGGATTCCGGACCCTATGGCTCTTATTTATTCTGATCCGGAACGGGGATTTCAGCATTTCCTTCTCCTTCTGGAAAACCTACCTGGCGCTTGGAACCCCGGTTATTATCAGTGTATTGCTCAGCGGTTCCGCTCAGTATGTGAATGGATTTATCATCACAGCAAAATTTGATCCAGCCCTCTTCGGGATCTTTCGGTATGGAGCCCGCGAATTGCCGTTGGTAGCCCTTTTGGCGCATGCATTGAGCAATTCCATTGTCCCGGTGATCACGCGCGAAGGAACTGGCCCGGGATTGAAGTTGCTGCGCGAGCGCAGCAGTCGTATGGCTTCCTGGATGTTTCCCCTGAGCATCGGACTGGTTCTGATCGCCTATTTCCTCTTTCCGGCCGTTTACGGCAAAAATTATCTGGAGAGCGCCGGTGTTTTTAATCTATTCCTTTTATTGATTACCAGCAGGTTGTTGTTCCCGCAAGCAGTCCTCATCGCCTTGAAAAAAACACGGATTC
>JBBQOG010000163.1:0-7402 GCA_038330665.1 Bacteroidales bacterium | reverse complement strand
ACCGTGATCGTATCTCCTGTATGAATCATCCGGCTCGGTTTTACGGCATCATCCCCGATCAGTACCCGACCCCGCTGGCAGGCATCTGTGGCCAGGCTGCGGGATTTGAATATCCTTACGGCCCATAGCCACTTATCTATTCTGACCCCTTCACTCATTCACTTTTGATTTCCAGTTTAAACCCGGTTCCATGAATATTGACAATATTAATGGACGGGTCGGACTTCAGGTAGCCACGAAGTTTGGCAATATAAACATCCATGCTTCTTCCCATAAAATAATCATCAGATCCCCAAATGTTTACGAGAAGTTGTTCTCTTCGTACCAGTTCGTTTGCATTCTGGCAAAGCATTTGAAGAACCATGGCTTCTTTTTTGGTCAGACGCCGTTCCTCCCCGTGCAGTTGCAATAGTTGGTTTGGAAAGTCGAAAATGATGGAACCAATGGTGAATACATCTTTCTTGATGGTATCCGGAGCCTTGCCGAGGCGACGAAGAATGATGTCGATTCTGAGCTTGAGCTCTTCCGTACTGAAGGGTTTGGTAATGTAATCATCGGCACCCATCTTGAGTCCCCGGATACGGTCTGCTTCGAGGCCTCTGGCGGTGAGAAACAGGAACGGGGTTCCCGGCTTAATTTCCTGGATATTTTCGGCCAGTGTAAATCCATCCTTTACCGGAAGCATCACATCAAGAATACAAAGGTCAAACGCTTTTGCTTTGAATGCATTCAGACCGGTTAGTCCGTTTTTTTCCCAGGTCACTTTAAACCCTTCGAGATCCAGAAAATCCTGGAGCATATATCCCAGGTTCTGATCATCCTCAACGAGCAAGATCTCAGCTTTTGATACTTTCATGACGGTAAAGTTATGATAAACCTTGAACCGTTACCCATTTCGCTTTTTACTAAAATCTTCCCCCCATGGGCTTCCACCATTGTTTTCACGTAATAGAGTCCGATTCCGGTTCCTTTCACATTATGGAGGTCACCGGTGGGTACCCGGTAAAATTTGTCGAATATGTGTTTCTGGGCTTCCGGAGAGATCCCGATCCCGTTATCCTGAAACTCGATAATAAACAGATTGTCGCGTATCTCTGTAGATACCAGAATGCGAGGTTCGGTTAGCGCATATTTCTGGGCATTGTCGATCAGGTTATGGATGATATTGGTAAAGTGTACCGGATCAATAAACAATTCTGATTTTGTAGCCCGGAAGTCCAGGTCGATCACGACCCCTTCGCGGCAATCTTCCAGGCAAATGGTGTCCACTGCATCACGGATGAGCTCGTGAATATCCGTCGATTGTCTGACAATATCGAGGTCATCACGGTTCCTGACAGCCACCTGCAGAATCCGGTCGACCTGAGAACGCATCCGTCTGTTCTCCTGGCTAATAATATCAATATACCGGTTCAACCGGTCAGGGGACTCTGCAAAATTCGGACGTTTAAGTACTTCGCAGGCCAGTGATATATTGGAAATTGGTGTTTTAAATTCGTGTGTCATGTTATTTATGAAGTCGTTGCGCATTTCCGTGATCTTTTTCTGGCGCACGATTGTCAGGACGATATAGGCAAAACTCAGGATCACGATGAGAAGAAAGATGATCGAAGCAGTCAGCCATACGATCATGTCCTTAAGAATTCGCTGGCGGGGCTGGTCGAACATCACTTCCATCCGGTGACTTTCGACATGGTGCAGGCAGGAAAGGCTTATCCTGTGTGGGATGGCGTAATTTTTGTGTTTTAATTTCCCGGTTTTCTCAAAGAGAACTTCCCCGGTATTACAGTTCACAATTCTGAATTCGAAAAGGGTATCGATGCCATGATAATCAAAATGCACACGAAGCAGGGAATCCATTTCTGCGGGTTCGAGATTGATAAAGAGGCTGTCGGTCTGCATAGGAACACTCAGGCAACCACAGGTGATATCGCATGATTTTCCCTGGTGTTTCTGAACATATTCATCCAATGCTCCCTGCAGCGCAATGGTGACTCTGCTGTTGAACTGTTCCTCACCCAGACGGAGGGCATTATTGATCCAGAAAAGCTGGGTTACGATGAGGCCCACGAGTGACAGTGCAGAGGCGATGATAATCCAGCGGATGGTAATCCTTTTCATTTAGCAGATTTTCGTCAAAGATAGGGAACCGAAGAGGTTGAAAGGGTGATTAACAAGAATTTAACAGCTCCATGAAAGCTGGCGCGCCTTAATAATTTCAGGGACGGGTGTTATAGGTATTCATGGTCCGGTCGATTCCGGTAAAAGCGAAGCTCAGTATGATTTCACCCGCAATTTTTATCCGGTCAGGAAGTGCCGGCTTTTCTTCCGGCAGCCATTCCCCCAGTACATAATCGATCTGGTTGAATATCTTCTCCTTGCTGCCAATACCGAATCTCAGCCGGGCATACTCTTCGTGCCCAATAACTTCAGTAATGTGTTTCAGTCCATTATGTCCACCGTCGCTGCCTTTTTTACGAAGTCTGAGCTGACCGAAAGGGAGTGCCAGGTCATCGACGATCACGAGAAGGTTTTCCGCCTCAATCTCTGATTTCTGCAACCAGTAGCGTACGGCATTGCCGCTCAGATTCATATAGGTTGAGGGTTTCAAAAGGATGAATTCCCTGGAGCGCGAGCGGAACTGAGCAATATCTCCATAACGGCCGGGGCTAAAAACAACATTGGACGCCTCGGCAAAGGCGTCCAATATTGTAAATCCTATATTATGCCTCGTGTTGGTATATTCCCGACCAAAGTTACCCAATCCTGCGATCAGATATTTCACATGGCTTTTTTTAGATGATTAACTGGTTTATTTGCTTGCAACGGCAGCTTCCTCTGCAGTACCTTTAGCTGCGCGGGTAGTTTTAACGGAAGCAATTACCATATTTTTCGGATTCGTGATCTCAAAATCGGTGAAGGAAAGATCGCGAACCTTGATGGACTGGCCCACTTCGACATTGGTCACATCCAGCAAAAGTTCGTCTGGAAGTTTTTCGATCACACCCTTTACCGCTACTCTCCTCATTTCCATTTTCAGTTTTCCTCCCTGCTGAACCCCTTTTGCGAATCCTTCCAGGCGCACCGGGATGCTTACGTTAACGGGTTGGCCGGGAGAAACTCTCTGGAAATCCATGTGAAGAACTTTGTCGCTTACCGGATGAAACTGCATGGATTTCAGAATGCACGGTGAAACGGTACCGTCGATGTTGAGATTGATAAGATAGGTGTTCGGGGTGTTCACCACGAGACCGTACTCTTTTGCGTTACCGGTAAAATGAACCGGTTCACCATGGCTGTATAAAACACATGGGATAGATTGTTCGTTGCGAACCTGCTTGGTTGCCTTTTTTCCTAAATCCTTGCGGATTGTTCCTTTTAGATCAAATGTTTTCATTTCAATAAATTGTGCTACTCAGGACCCTCTGCGTTTAGCCGGTATATCGCAGAAACGGCCCCCCATGACACTTAGAATTTACTACCCGGCTTAAAAGAGGGTGCAAATGTACAAATTAAAAGAGGAAAGTGCTACTTATCGACTGATTATTGTAGGCTTTTTTGATAATATCGGCAAAAAGTCCGGCAATTGAGATGACTTTAATCTTGGGGCTTGGTTTTCGCAAAGGCATTGAATCCGTAACCACTACCTCTATCAGGGAGGACTGTTCAATTCTTTCGTAGGCAGGCCCGGTAAGGAGGGCGTGGGTAGCCACGCAACGCACGGATTTGGCACCGCTGTCCATAATCAGGTTAGCGGCTGTGGTAATGGTACCGGCTGTATCAATCATGTCATCAACGAGTACCACGTTCTTGTCCCTCACGTCACCAATGATGGTCATTTCGGCGATTACATTGGCCTCTTTGCGGGTTTTATGACAGATCACCATGGGACAATCGAGGTGCTTCGAATACGAGTTCGCGCGTTTGGTGCCGCCGGTATCCGGAGAGGCAATCACCAGGTCTTCGAGTTGAAGTTTGCGGATATAATCTACGAAAACATAGGAGGCATACAAATGGTCAACCGGAACATCAAAAAATCCCTGTATCTGGTCGGCATGGAGGTCCATGGTGATTACCCTGCTTACTCCGGCTGCGGCGAGCAGATTCGACATCAGTTTGGCCGCAATAGAGACTCGGGGCCGGTCTTTCCGGTCCTGTCTGGCGAATCCGAAATAGGGGATTACGGCTACAATTTTATAGGCGGAAGCCCGGTTAGCCGCATCGATCATCATGAGGAGTTCAAGGAGGTTTTCTGCCGGGGCAAAGGTCGACTGAATGATGAAAACAAAGTCCCCGCGAACGGTTTCTTCAAAGCAGGGTTGAAATTCTCCGTCGCTGAACCGTAGAACGGAAACTTTACCCAGTTCTGTACCATAAGCTTCGGCAATCTTCTCTGAAAGGTACCTCGATGCGGTTCCGGAGAAGAGTTTAATCGGACTATTTGGCTGCATAGATTCGATTTGTTAAAAAAGAAGGCAAAAGGGAAACCGCCACAAAGTTAATCAAATATCAGGGGTTCGTTGCGTGCCGGTTGAAAAGTAGGTTGGTTTGTTGAATAAACTCAAGCAGTTCTTCTCTTCCTGTCTTATTTTGTGCGGATGTAATGAACTGACGGGGAAGATTTTCCCATGTTTTGGACATCTCCCGGCAATAGGCGGAAATGTTTTTGTTCAGAATATTCGCGGTAACCTTATCCGTTTTGGTAAAAGCCAGTACAAAGGGTATTTTCTCCTTGCCCAGGAAGTTCGAAAAAGCCAGGTCGCTGGCCTGGGGTTCGATTCGGCTATCGATCAACTGGAAAAGGCACATCAGGTTGATCCGGTCGATCAGGTACTTGCTGGTAAATCCTTCCCAGCTTTCGCGCATTTTCTTTGAAACCTTGGCATAGCCATAGCCGGGCAGATCGACCAGATACCAGGAATCATTAACCAGATAATGATTGATGCTCTGTGTTTTTCCCGGTGAAACTGAAATCCTGGCCAGGCTTTTACGACCGACAATCATGTTCAGAAGGCTTGATTTTCCGACATTAGACCGTCCGATGAATGCGTATTCCGGCTTATTGGGTTCAGGGCACTTATCAGGAATATTACCGGCACTGATAAATGCAACTGTTTTAATATACTTTTCCGGCTTCACTTCAAATAGTTGGCGGTTTCTGGGGATTCTCGATATAAACCTCCAATACCCTGGTTTCTCCGCGGGGTTCCAAATGCACATCCTTAAAGATAGCCGGCAACAGTATGGTATGACCTGTTTTTACCAGCATCGGGTTTTCCTCGCCATAGTTAAGCAGGAAGGATCCCTGAATGCACATATATACCACGAAAGAATCGATTTCCATATAATCCCGCTCAATTGGCCGGCAGAACCAAAGCAGGTTGGTGGTAAAATAGGGACAGCTCATCACAGGAGAGGGCCGGTTGGCGGTATGCGCATACTCGGTGCGATAAGAAGGATAATGCTTGAAATCGATGGCATCCAGTGCAAGTTCGGTGTGGAGGGTGCGTGGGCGGCCATTTTTCTCCAATCGGTTCCAGTCGAAAATCCGGTAAGTTATATCGCTCGTTTGCTGGATTTCCGCAAATAGGATCCCTGCACCGGTGGCATGTACCCTGCCTGCCGGGATGAAAAAAGCATCCCCTGCCTTAACAGGCTCCACATTCAGAATCTCCTGTATTTTCTTTTCTTCTACATGTTTCAGGTACTCCTCGCGACTGATCTTGCGGTTAAACCCGGTATAGATGACGGATTCCGGATCGGCCTGGATCACCTGCCAGAGCTCTGTTTTTCCGAAGGCCTGATGCCTTTCGGCGGCCAGGGCATCATCGGGATGAACCTGAACTGACAGGACATCGTTGGCGTCAATTAATTTTATCAGGAGAGGGAATTCGGTTCCGTGTTTCTCGTAAACGGCTTCCCCGACGAGGTCTCCCATATAGACCTCGATCAGCTCCTGCAGGTCATTCCCTTCGAGAAAACCTTCCTTAACTACAGACAGATTATCCTCTACACCCGAAATTTCCCAGCTTTCTCCAGTCATCTCCGGGGCATCTTTTTTCCCCAATACAACCCTTAATTTATTTCCACCCCATAATCGGTACTGGTAAATCGGTTTAAATCTTAACGGGTAAAGCATATTTGATGGTTTAGATTCGGTTTTCAAAAAAATAATCTCCAACTACTTTGCCTGATGACCATTGCCGGTTCGATGCGGCCGCGTCAAGATGCGCCGGATGTGCCTGGTAAGCCTTTAAATCTTCCAGCGTATCGAAGGTGCTATCAATGATTACATCATAGGAGGCGGGTCCGCCCACACAATCCTGCTCCACCCGGTATTGCCTGATTTGAGGAATCTGACCCACCAATGACCGAAACGTCATTAAAACATTTTGAACGGCTTCGTTTCTTTCGGATTCTGAAGAAAAATCCTTTATTTTGAAGAGAACGATATGTCGGATCATTTTTGGAAAGACTTGTCTGTAAATATACAATTACCTCCCGAATCTTCAGCAATATGTTAATCGTAGGAATCGCAGGTGGAACCGGTAGTGGGAAAACCACTGTAGTTAAGAATGTTATGCATGGTTTTCCTAGTGGTGAAGTGGCCTTATTGCCGCAGGATTCCTATTACCGCGACAATAGTCATCTGCCTCTGGAGGAGCGTCAGAAGCTCAATTTTGATCATCCGGATTCAATTGAATGGCCCCTGTTAATGGAACATCTGAAGGAATTGCGAAAGGGGAACAGGATCGAGATGCCCATTTATTCCTATCTGACCTGTGTGCGATCGGAAAAAACGATTCCGGTTGAACCGTGTAGGGTGGTTATTGTGGAAGGGATCCTGTTGCTCACTCAGAAGGAAGTCAGGGACCTTCTGGATATAAAGGTTTTTGTGGATACGGATGCGGATGACCGGCTGGCGCGCGTCATCCGACGGGATATTCAGGAAAGGGGACGCTCGGCGGATGCGGTACTTTCCCGATATGAAATAACGGTTAAACCGATGCACCTCGACTTTATCGAACCGTCAAAGCGTTATGCCGACCTGATCATTCCCCAGGGCGGCGACAATAAGGTGGGGATCCGGGTGCTCACCTCCCTGATTCGCCAGTATCTGGCCGAGTAAGCTTATCCGATCATGAATTTTTTGACCGTGCTGATAAAGATTTCCGGTTCTTCGGCATGCAGCCAGTGTCCCGTGTTTTTAATCGTTACGATCTGAGCCAGCGGGAAAAGCTGCCGGATCAGTTCCACATCAGGATCCCGGATATAGGGCGACTTCTCACCTTTAATGAACAATACAGGAAACTGCCTGAAACTTTGGCCGGCAAGAGCGGTCAGGTTGAGCCCTTCGGCAAGATCGTCCAGGTGGCTGGTGATGGAGGGAAGGTTTATTTTC
>JBBQOG010000162.1:0-7455 GCA_038330665.1 Bacteroidales bacterium | reverse complement strand
CCCACTGACCTTTATTGCTGAGAGATATTCTCTTTGCTTGGCTGTCAAATCCGTTTTCAGGACCACCTTAGTAAATCCGATAATCGCATTCATCGGCGTTCGGATTTCATGACTCATATTGGACAAAAATTGCTGTTTTGCTTTTACGGCATTCTCAGCAATCAGTGTGGAACTTTCCGCCTTGATTTTTGCATCTTCAGCTATACTTGTCGCTAATTCGGCAAACACTTTTGCCTCGATTAATTCCGTTTCAATTCTTTTTTGGTCGGTTACATCCCGGGCTACAATCACCACTGCCTTTACATTACCATGATAATCCTTATAAACCGACCCATTGAATAAAACATCAGTCAATTTTCCGTTCTTATGCCTAAGGATGAGAGGGGAATCAGCAACCGACCCCTTTGCGAACACTTCCTGATAAACCTCCCTGGCTTTTTGCGGTTCGGTAAAATAATCAAAGAAGTCAGTTCCGGTGATTTCCGCACGCGACAATCCGGTAACGTTTGCCAATGCCTCATTCATATCCGTGATCTTACCTTCGGTACTGATGGTGATCAAGGGGTCGAGACTGGCTTCAATCAGGCTCAGGGAATATTGCGAGGCCAGTTTCAGAGAATAGTTGAATGCTTCCAGTTCCCTATTGGCAATTTCCAGTTTTTCCTTTTCCGTATTTTGAAAATCAATCTCGATGTCTGCAATTGCCAACTCCGCCTTGCGTTTATCCTTTTCATCATTCTGAAACTCAAGTTCCTTGTTGGCAATGACTAACTCAGCCGCCCGTTTATCTTTTTCATTATTTTGGAATGCCAGTTCCCGGTTCGCAATAACCAACTCAGCCGCCCGCTTTTCTTTCTCATCATTTTGAAATGCCAGTTCCTTGTTGGCAATAACCAGCTCTGCAGCCCTTTTGTCTTTCTCAATATTTTGAAACGCCAGTTCCTTAAATGCTTTTCTCAGTTCAATTGCCCATTTTTGTTCCGCCACATCACGGGCAACTATTACCACCCCCTGTACTTCTCCCGCGTCATTTTTGTACACCGAACCATTGAATAACACATTTGTAAGCTTGCCCTGAAGGTGTCGGATGGTTAAGGGAGAGTCCGCAACGGATCCTTTTGCAAATACTTTCTGATAGACTTCACGAGCTTTTTGCGGTTCGGTAAAATAATTAAAAAAGTCGCTACCCGTGAGCTCTTTACGGGATAACCCGGTGATGCTCGACAGCGCATCATTCATATCCGTGATCTTACCTTCAGTACTGATCGTAATCAACGGATCGAGACTAGCCTCAATTAAACTTCGTGTATATTGTGAGTCGTGACTATTCATGCAAAGAAATTATAACAGAAATTTTAAATAATAATAATCCATTAACCATATTCCATTATTTTCAGAATTTTTCGATCGGCTGTCTTCTTTTGTTTTTCAACTGCTTAAAATCAGAGGGTGTAAGACCCGTAACTTTTTTAAACTGATTAGATAAATGTGCAAGACTACTATAATTCAGTTTGTAAGAAATTTCCGTTAGGTTCAGTTCGTCGTACAAAAGCAACTCCTTTATTCGTTCAACTTTATGGATAATAATGTATTGTTGTATGGTCATTCCTTTTACTTCCGAAAATATATTGGATAAGTAGGTATAATCATGATTTAACTTTTCACTTAAAAATTCGGAAAAATTGACCTTACTCTTTTCGTTTGAATGATAAACCATTTCAACGATCGCGGTTTTGATTTTTTCGATCAATATCGCCCGCTTATCAACCATCAAATCAAACCCCAGCGCGTCCAATGCCTGTTTTAACCGGTCCCGCTGCTCCATTGTAATATCTTCCATGATTTCAACCTCACCTAACTCCACCACAATGAAATGCAATCCAAACTTTCTAAGTTCTTCCTTCACGGCAGTGATGCATCGTGCACTTACCATGTATTTAATGAATAAAATCATTGAGACTTCCTATATATATCTACGCCCGCAAGATTACACAATCCATAACCAAAAAATGTTACACTATTTTGAAAAAGTGTTGTATAATTCACATGTTTTCCAGGTTGCTTTTACGCAATTGTCTGAGCTTCGACCAATACATGGTTGATTCCAAGTTTTATAAGTTCTTTCCTGACAATTATCTTGCAGCGCAAGCTGACCATAGATTTGATGTAGAGTTTCAATCTTCATTTCTGGTAAAGTTAAGCTTTTTCGAAGACGCGTATCGTCCGATATGTGAATTATGTAACATATTCACAAAATCATGTAATAAACAAGGTTAAGAAGGTAACGACCTTTGTCGCTGAATCTAACAAAATTGAAAAGATCATGAAAAAACTACTCTTAGCGTTATCATTTGTCATCATGGCAGGATTTGCCGTTGGTCAGAATTCTTCGTCTGATCGTGCCTCCAATTATTATTACTCACCCAAAACCCAGCTAAATCTAGGTGTCGGATTATCGGGTTGGGGGATTCCTGTATACCTGGGTCTTGATTTTGGGGTGAGCAGGGACGTTACCCTGGGCGGTGAAATATCGTTTCGTGCGTAGGATGAAAAGTACAAAGACCATTATTACCAGCATAATATTATCGGGATCTCCGGAAATGTAAATTATCATTTTAACAGCATTTTACGTATTCCACAGAGATGGGATTTTTATGCCGGACTGAATGTGGGCTTTTTTGTCTGGACATCACCGGATGCTTATGATGGCAATCACCGGTCAGGCTTGGGCCTGGGCGCTCAGCTCGGTGGCAGGTATTTCATTACAAGCAAGCTGGGTATAAATCTTGAAATAGGTGGCGGAAATGCTTTTTCCGGAGGCAAATTTGGGTTGACTTTCAAAATCTAATGCTGCACTAAAGAAGTGTCATGAACACCCTATATAAAAGGCTATTTTCAATACTGATTGTATTGATTATCTATAATTTCGCTTTTCAGAAATCGGCTCTTGCCCAACAGGATCGTGTGGATTTTCAGGTTTTTTATGATGAACTGAGTCCATATGGCCAATGGGTAGATTATCCCGATTATGGATATGTATGGATGCCGGATGCAGGACCTGATTTCAGTCCCTATTCCACAAACGGAAACTGGGTGATGACCGAGTACGGTTGGACCTGGGTATCCAATTATGATTGGGGTTGGGCTCCTTTTCATTACGGACGCTGGGATTATAATGATTATTACGGCTGGTTCTGGATTGCCGATTATGAATGGGGCCCCTCATGGGTCATCTGGAGAAGGGCAAATGGCTATTATGGCTGGACGCCGATGGGACCTGGCACCAATGTTAATGGTAATTTCAGTGTGGGTTACCAGGATCCGTACCGATGGAATTTTGTTCAGGACCAGTATTTCGGAAGGTACGATATGGACCGGTATTATTCCCCTCGTTCCGATATCAATGTGATCATCGTGAATTCAACGGTTATCAACAATACCTATATCGATCGCGGCCGACATACCACCTATGTCACCGGACCCAGGAAAGCTGAGGTTCAGGCGAACACGGGAAGGAGATTTAATAGTTTGGCAGTCAGAGATAACAGTACGCCGGGTGTGGTTTTAAATAATAACCAGCTCAAAATTTACCGGCCCGTGGTAGAACGGACCCGCGATGGAAATCGAAAACCTGCACCCACCAGGATTGCCAATATTAAAGAAGTCAGGCCGGCTAAAGAAAGAGTTGCAGCTGACCAAAGGCAACCAAGCGATAACCCGGTTCAGCAGCAGCAGCAACAGCTGCAAAAGGTTAATCAGGTCCAGCAACAGCCTCGGTCAAACAATGCAGTATTAAAAACAAAAGCCGTTGAACAACAACAAGTAAAACGGAAAAAGAAGACTACCTTAAAGGAATCAGGCACAACAGAGACCCGCGAAACAAAAATAAAAAAGAAGTAGCCCGGGTAATCGGAAAAAATGGCGCGCCTGCTCGGGAGGCATTACCGCGCGTATATTTCCAGCAAGAAGTAAATATTGAAATTGAGGTAAAACTTGATGATTCCCGACATGAATTGAACGCCACTGAAACGGTAGAGTATATCAATCATTCCCGGGATACTCTGCAGTTTCTCTATTTTCATCTTTGGCCCAACGGCTATTCCAACAACAAAACGGACCTGGCTGACCAGTTACTGAGGGTACAAGGGAAAGTCCGCCTTTTCAACGATCCTGTACTGAATGGATATATTGATTCACTTGATTTTAAGGTTGATGACAGACGGGCAAGATGGAGCCTTCTGCCGGGTTCGCCCGATATTTGCATGGTTCACCTGAATTCGCCGTTACTGGCAGGTGACACCATCATGATCACCACTCCTTTTCATGTTAAAATCCCGGAAGGCGTATCTTCCCGATTAGGACATATCGGCGAATCGTATCAGATTTCCCAATGGTATCCAAAGCCGGCGGTTTACGACCGGAACGGCTGGCATCAGATGCCTTATCTGGATCAGGGTGAGTTTTATTCCGAATTTGGCACTTTTGAGGTAAACATTACCCTGCCTGAAAACTATACAGTCGGGGCGACCGGAAACCTTCGAAATGAGCAGGAAATGGATCGGTTAAACCGTATGGCTGCCGATACGGCCTGGATGAACGCAGCCGGTAAGGAAAACCTGGCATTTCCGCTATCCTCCCCACAAATGAAAACATTGCGGTACACACAAAACAACATCCATGATTTCGCATGGTTTGCAGACAAGCGTTTCCATGTTTTAAGGGGATCGGTG
The DNA here is from genome assembly GCA_038330665.1 of Bacteroidales bacterium. Lineage (GTDB taxonomy): Bacteria > Bacteroidota > Bacteroidia > Bacteroidales > UBA12481 > UBA12481. The sequence continues at coordinate 2,725 of JBBQOG010000162.1, read as the reverse complement.
AAGCTTCCCGAGTCGGGTCGTGAGGTCACCACCTGGGCCCTGTTTACGGATCAGGAGGCCCGGTACTGGAAAGATGCCATCGGATTTGAGAATAACGCAATCCATACTTTTTCGAAATGGATCGGGGATTATCCCTATACCAACTTCACTGCTGTTCAGGGAGCGCTATCCGCAGGACTCGGTATGGAATATCCCGGAATTACACTGATCGGAATGGTGGGCGACAGCTATTCACTCGATCAGGTGATTGCGCATGAAGCCTGTCATAACTGGTACTACAGTGCTATTGGATCCAATGAGCGTCGATATCCTTACCTGGATGAAAGCATCACCACTGCATGCGAAATTCGGTATCTGAAAGAAAGATATGACGATGAAAGGCTATGGGAAGGACTATTCAGGAATAAGAAACTGGCGGCTTTTTTTCACACCGATAGTATTCCGGAAATACGCATACAGGAACTGGGCTGGCTCATTCAATCGCGCGGGAATATTGAACAACCCATCAACCTTGCCTCGCCGGATTATAGCGCACTGAACTATGACCTGATTATTTATTACAAAGCAGCCAAGGGATTTAATTATTTAAGGGCCTACCTGGGCGACTCACTGTTTGATTCTGCTATGCATGACTATTACAGGCAATGGAAATTCCGGCATCCCGAACCTGAAGATCTTCGCATGATACTGGAATCTCATACCGGGAAGAATCTTGATTGGTTTTTTAAAGATTTCATAAATACCACCAAACACATTGATTATAAGATAGTCAGCTATAACAATCAGGAGTTGGTGGTGCGCAATGCCGGAGCACTCGCCTCACCATTCGTTGTGGCCGGCGTGAACCGGGATTCGATCTGCTTTGAAAAGTGGGTAGATGGATTTGACGGGCAAACAGTGATCGACATCCCGGATGGGAATTACACTGAAATAAAAATCGATCCACGGCAATTGATCCCGGAAGTATATACCCTTAACAACAATATCAGGACCTCAGGTCTTTTTCCTAAGTCTGATCCATTAAGAATGCAGTTTTTGTTTGGCGTTGAGAATCCGGATAAACGAACGCTCCTGTATATCCCGGCAATTAACTGGAATCGGGAAAACGGCATCATGGTAGGCGTTGCATTGCATAATGGTTCGGTTTTACCGAAACCGGTGGAGTTTCTGATCATACCCTTTGTGTCCCTCAAAAAGCCGGGACTGGCAGGTTTTGGAAGCATCTCATGGAGCTTAACCCCTTATAACAGTAGCATCAGGCAAGCTAAAATCATTCTGGAAATCACACAATTCGGAGCACCAGGAGGTCAAAACTTTAACAAGATCAGGTTTGGGTCCGACATTCATCTCAGCAATCGGGGCAGGAGTGAGGGTTTGAATCAAATGGTTTTTGCCTATTATATCGGGGCCTCAGATCTGGGGCAGATAAAAATGGGAGAAAAAGCCGATTTGAGATCGTACCTGCAAGTTGGATATCGGTTGGACAAAGGAGGATTAATCAATCCGTTTAGTCTTACGACCCAGGCTGAATCCAGCCGGTATTATCAAAAAGCATCCATCACCGGCCAGTATAAAGTAAGCTATTCAGGAAAGAATAATGGGTTGGATGTCAGGTTATATATGGGAATCATGTTGAATAATAATTCGGGCGCACCTTATTATGGATTGTCGGCCAGCGGACGCAGCGGACCGGATGATTATCTTTATGACGGGACTTTCCCCGATCGGTTCGCCGTTTTTCCGAAAAATTTCTGGTCAAGGCAACTGACCTTCTCCGAAGGAGGTTTGGTTACCCCGGTAAACAAAAATTCAGGATATGGAAGATGGCTGCTTTCTGTGTCCCTCAGCGGGAATCTGCCCGGAAAGGCATCACGAATTCCGATTAAACCCTTTGCCAATTTGGTTATGTGCGATAGCGGGACCGAAAACGTGAATCCCACGGCATTTTATTGGGAGGCCGGGCTAAAGGCCGGACTGTGGGGCATTTTCGAGATTTATCTTCCCCTGATTGCGTCGGACAACCTTCCGTTTTATCAGGGAAAATTCAAGGACCGGATTCGCTTCCTATTCAATCTCGATCCTCTTAGTTCTGGAAAACTTTGATCGGGGAAAGCGAAAAAGATTCAATATGTGGGAATTGTGTAATTCATTTTGATAATTGTGTAATGAGTAGAATGAAACGACCCCATACCTTTATGCCATAATATACAAACACTAATTAAAGATTTCAGAAAATGAAAAAGGCTCTTTTATTTGCATGCATGATGGTGTTTACACTAGGTGCGGTAAACGCATCTGACATTAATGCCGACTAGAAAAAAAAAGCGGATAAAACCGCAACAACCCTGACAAAAGAACAGAAAATGGCCTCTCCTGAGGTAACGAAGTTAACCGTACGCATGGATGAGATCCGCGATATGGACAAATCGAACATGACCAGCAAAGAGAAATCTTCACTGAATCACGAAATGAATGCGCTGAAGAAAGATGTAAGAAAAGAAATCGGCGGATATGTATATCTCGGTACCGGAACCCTTATTCTTATTATCATTCTGGTAATTCTGCTGCTCTAATGCATTGCCCTTCCATTCGTCAGGGGAGTATTGCTCTTAAACCCACTGATATACAACCATCCCATTCCTGGATCCAGGAATGGGATGGTTTTTTCCAATAGTCCCGGTTTTCGGACCCGATGCCCTAAATGTGTGAATCATGTAACTTCTTT
>JBBQOG010000161.1:0-7465 GCA_038330665.1 Bacteroidales bacterium | reverse complement strand
TGTATCCACGAGGAAATTTCATCTCGCCCGGGTGCCTACGAGAGCCGTGTGGAAGAGAATGGGAAGAATTTCAGCGGAGGTCAGCTGCAACGTATCGAGATCTCACGGGCACTGGCTTCCAAGCCCTCCATCCTGATCCTGGATGAGGCCACCAGCGCACTGGATGCCCAAACCGAGCAAAAAATCGACATTGGTATCCGGAAAAAAGGTTGCACCTGCCTGATCATTGCTCACCGGCTCAGCACTATACGGGATTGCGACGAGATCATCGTAATGGACAAGGGGCACATCGTTCAACGCGGCACGCATGCTGAACTGATGAAAGCACAAGGATTATACACCCAACTGATCAAAGAATAGAAACGTAAACATGTCGCAGGAAAACTTTTTAGCAGCCATGCTCACCCTGGGTGAACTCCGGAAGACCGGCGGCAACCAGTCGTTTTCGCTGACCGATCCGAACCGTGCCTGGTACATTGCCCATGGTTATGTCGACGTTTTTACCGTAGCCCTTGAGGATGACCTTCCCAAAGGATCCCGAGCCTTTTTCTTTACAGCAGGCCCGGGTGAACTCCTGTTCGGAGTGAATACCAGCCAAAATGGGGATAAGCGCGGACTGATCGCGGTGCCCTCAGCCGATGCGGAGATCGTTGACACAGGACTCGGTGGTATCCGGGAACTTGGCAAAAATCCTGAAATGTTGATTACGCTCACTACTTTGGTGGATCTGTGGATCGGCCATCTGTCATTCGGCATTTCAAAGGATTACAGCCCGCGGACCGATAGGGTGCTGGATGCAGGGCAGGAGAGTGAGGTCGCCACCAACATCAAAATCAAGGCCGGGAAAGAAATTGTCTGGCTGGAATTCATCAGGGGTAATGCCCTGTTCCTGGGGATGAAAGAGCTCAGCGAGGCGGATGAGCCTTGCCTATTTCCGATCACGAAGGATTCGTGGATACAGACCCTGGAAGATTCGAGGATTATAGGACATCCGACAGCTGGAATCGTTGGATCGGGCCGGATCTGGCACTATCTGGAAAACTTTTACCGTGTTATATTTTATTGTGAATATTTCAATGCAAGGCTCAATACGGTTGATGAGTACAACCGGCTGAGCGAAAAGGCTCAGCATGCAAAAAGGATACGGGCGGCCGCGCTGGTCAGAATTGCTTCGGTGTTGAACGACCGCATTCGGAAAAGCTACATCGATCCGGCACAGGATCCCCTTCTTGCGGCATGCCGCTTGGTTGCCGGTTACGCCGGGATAAACATCACCGAACCCGCAAAACTCAAGAGCGAAGAGGCTCCGCTGTTGACTCTCAATGATATTGTGCGCTCCTCGCGGTTCCGAACCCGCAAGGTTTCGATCAACGGCAAATGGTATAAACAGGACAGCGGACCGATTCTGGCATTCACCGCCGGGGGAAAGCTGCCGGTTGCCCTGATTCCGCTGAGGCCCGGCAAGTACGAATACATCAGTCCGGCTGAAAATATCCGCAAGCCATTGAATGATCAGCTCGCAGCTGGTCTGGCTCCCGAAGCGCACCAGTTCTACCGGCCTTTCCCTGATCAGCCGATCGGTGGATTCGAATTGATGAAATTCGTTTTGAAGAGCTGTCGGAGAGATCTGATCCTGATCATCCTCGCCGGGTTGATTGGGGGGTTGCTCACCTTGCTGGTACCCTTGCTTACCGGCGCCATCTTCGACCAGGTGATCCCGCAGTCCGATCGCAGCCAGCTTTACGTGTACTCAGGTGTCATTCTGCTCAGCATACTTGCTATTGCTATCTTTCAGGTGGTGCGGAGCTTTGCAATGATCCGGATCGAAACCAAGCTCGATTTCAGCCTGCAGTCGGCCGTGTGGGACCGGCTTCTCAGCCTCCACATCCCATTCTTCAGGAAATATTCGGCGGGTGAACTGGCTTCAAAGGCCAACAGTATCATGATGTTACGCAAGATTTTGTCTGATACGGTCATCTATTCTGTCCTGGGATCGATTTTCATGCTGCTTAATCTGGCCCTCCTCTTCTTTTACGAAGCAACTTTGGCTTTGTACATCCTTGGTTTCCTTATCCTGGCAGTGGTATTCATCGTATTTAATGGTAAAAGGATCCAAAAACACCAGCGGGTCATCCTCCTGATCGAGAACAAGCTCTCGGGCATGCTGATCCAGTTTTTCTCGAGCATCTCAAAGATCCGGATTGCCGGAGCCGAGGTGCACGCTTTTGCCCAATGGGCTGACAAATACTCCATCAGCAAGACCACTACCTACGAAGTAAAAAAGATTTTCCTCACCATCTCCCTGGTGACCATGGTGCTCCCGTCAGTAATCACGCTGTTCGTTTTCTGGGTGATCGCGGGACAGGTGCCCGATACCCTGTCGACCGGACAGTTCCTGGCTTTTTTCACGGCACTTGTCGTTACTATTGGATCGTTTATTCAGCTGGGCCTGGCGGGAGTTTCGATGTATATGGCACTCCCGCTGCTTGAAACAGTGAGGCCGATCCTGGAGGCCCTGCCTGAAAATATTTCGATGAAACCCGAAATCCAGAATCTGACAGGTGAGATTGAGGTGTCGAATGTGAGTTTTCGCTACCAGCCTGATATGCCGCTGGTGCTTGATGCTGTTTCCCTGCATATTCAGCCGGGTGAGTTTGTCGCCATCGTGGGCATGTCGGGTTCCGGGAAATCGACCCTCCTGAGGATGCTCCTCGGATTCGAATCGCCTGAGATCGGATCGGTATACTATGACCAGCAGGATATTGCATCATTTGATCCGTCTTCGGTAAGACGCCAAGCCGGCACCGTGCTTCAGAACGTGCAGCTCAGCGCGGGGAGCATCCTTACAAACATCGTTGGCGTAACCGATGCAACCTTTGATGATGCCTGGGAAGCCGCCCGGTGCGTCGGTCTCGACGAGGATATTAAAAACATGCCCATGGGAATGTATACCGTGATCACCGGGGGCCTGAGCACCATATCGGGCGGACAACGCCAGCGCATTATGATCGCCAGGGCAATTGTCAATAAGCCCCGGATCCTTTTCCTTGATGAAGCCACCAGCGCGCTCGACAACCAAACCCAGCAGATCGTTAGCCAGAGCCTCGAAAACCTTCAGGCCACGCGCATTGTGATTGCCCATCGCCTGTCAACGGTTCAGAATGCCGACCGGATATACCTGATGGAAAATGGAAAGATTGTGGAATCAGGTACTTATGCCGGGTTGTTGGAGCAAGGCGGCAAATTTACCGAGCTTGTAAAACGGCAAATGGTTGAATAACAGGTTTAAGTCGGAATTCGAATTACCCTGATCGGGTCAGCAATATCTCGGCTGGAATCCCCAATTCCACCTACCCTTGAAATGCGTAGAGACGGATAATAATCCGTCTCTACATCCGTTGGAGACTACGGAATCGAACCGTCGACCTCTTGACTGCCAGAGGTAATGCCCTCATTTCTACCTGTTAGTATCTGGTTGTCTGTCTTTTACTTAAAAAACACACAGGGGAGCTGATTCCAAGATCGGGTCAAGTTTAATACCTCACAAACCTGAATTGTTTGGTGAATCGTCCGATTGCCAGCGAGTCGATAGTTTCGGGATGGAATCGCAAGCCTTCTTTTACGCTTTCACTCTTTAGGGCAATCAGACCTAAACCGTTGACAATATTGCTCCACGGTTTTTGATAAACAACGGATTCAAATCTGGCTTGAACAAGGTAATTCTCAAAATTCACATCACCGGCAGCCAGCACTATATCAAAATTTGCCAACCGACGCTTTTGACACGACAAGGTATCCCGACTTAGTGCAATTGCGAGGAGATTCAAAAACTTGTCGGGTTCGACCTGAACCTCATATTCCTCGCCAATGGTTTGCACATCGTGAGTGTAACAAAATGAAACGCTGGAATTTCTCAGTGTATCTGAGATTTCAGAGTATTGAACCTTAAATAGGAGATCGAAATATTTGAAATGTTCATCAACCGGCCAACCGACTATCAATGGTTCTGGTCCATATAGGCGAACATTCTGATCTGAAAAATGGGGTTTTAAAATGGAGACCGGCTTTGCATAATCTATCCTGGCATAGGCTGGTTGCAGAAAATCCGGAGATGAAATCACAAACCTGAAATAGTGAAAATCAGGATATACGACGGCAATCGAATCTGATTCATTCCTTTTGGGAAGCATTTTGTCTGACTCAAGTACCAGACCATTGCCGTCAGCGAAGAGTCCGGGCTGTTTATCCCTTTTTATCTGGTGAAAATCGGTATACCAGAGAAGCAGGGAATCGTTCCACATCTCCATTCGGACAGCCACCGCATCCGGACAAAAATAGCCGGGTTGATTTGCCGATTGGGAAACGTTTCCTTCCACCAGTGCAGTTTTGCTCACATACAAAACATTGGCATCAGACCAGGGATCAATGATGCCATAGACAACCGGCATCGAACCGACAGTATCATTGATTTTGATTTCGGTCGAACATCCTGAAAGGAGGATGGCGACAATCAGGAGAAATGGGCATGGAAAACCACACCATCCTGCTTGCCTATTTATTTTTGATACACCTGATACTTGCATAGTTACTCCCCATCGACCAAAGTCCGTCGCTTCCATCATAGTAAACATGTAGATATCTTACGCCAATGCTTCCCCATGTTTCACCCCAGTAAAAAACCCAGGGCGCTGCTTCGTTCAGAAATTCAAGTCGCTGGTAATCAGATGACCAGAAAAAGTGATTCTGTGGTTCCCAGTTCATTTTATCGAATCTGCGATTAGCTGCGGCTCCGACATTTATATTCAATCCTGATAGTCCTTCCTTTCCGAAATAGTTCCATGCATACCATAAGTCCATATTTTTTAGCAGCTTGTTCCAATCCAATAAAGAGGGAATATGCCAGCCAGGTGGGCAAAGTCCTTGTTTTGTCCCGTTACCGTATGAATAATTCAACGCTTCATGCCAAAGGTATAATCCGCCAATCTTTTTATTGCGGATGGAATCGTCATCGAGATAATATTTCTCTGGTATTTGGTTGTCAAGCTGCTCCTGTTCTGATGGCAGCCATTTACCAAAATTCAGATTATCGGCCATCCACCAATCCTGGTTGATCTTGACAATCTTGTACGCCTGATGATCACGCGAGTCGATCAGGGTATCGACAAAGGGATTGGTCGGTAAAACATAAATTTCTATAAAAGAGGACGATACATTACCATCGCAATCCTTTACCTCACAGGTTGTCTTTTGTATCCCTGGCAAGTAATACCGCTGAACAGAAACCGGGTTATTGCCAAAATCTGTATCCCATATTCCATCTGATTGAAAGTCCCACCGGAAGAACAGACCTTCCAGCTTGGTATTATCATCCATTGTTTTTGATCCGTTGAATTCAAAAACTATGGTTGTGTCGCCGACCATCGGGAACGCAGATATATGGATTTCGGGAGGCATTGAATCCTCAGAGCAGGAGCATTGAAGGATTAATTGAACGAACATGATCAGTGAGAATTTCAATGGAAACACTAACCTTAAATTTCCCAGTCGATTGTCTCGATTCATCGATGTAATTACTTGTGATAAAGAATCATATTAACATCATGTTGGGGAACACAATCAAAAGTACGAAAACGGGATCAGTCTGGCAACAACCTGGCGTAAACGAAAAAACACCTGCCCGTAGCCGAGGTAAGCGTTCCTTTTTCTTGGGACCTATTGTCGACTAAGATTGGCTAATCGATCCTATGGCCCCTTTGGTACAGTATTTCGGGATCAAAATCGGCCTCGTTGTCCCACTCGATTGAATCAAAACTGGTTCTGACTGTCTGAAATAGCTTCAAATCCTTAAGCTCTTGAAAGATACCTATATTAAGGTATGGCTTCATATCAAATTGCCTTTTCTCATCATTTTCAAAGGTCAGGAGTAAAAGGTAATTTTCTTGTGGCTTAACTTCTTTAACTGCCAGGTACATAATCTTCTATTTTAATGGTTCAATTTGGAAGGGCTTCTCGCCATTCTAACAAAGGTCCCAATCTGCGAATAATTCATCCCGGTGTATCTCAATCCATGCCTGAATAAACCGCAATTGCCTGACCGGTATCTCTCCTTCAAGTATTTCGCAGTCGCCAATCCTGAATGTGGCTTTTGCTTCTTGATAATATGCATGAATATGCGGTGGATGATGCTCTTTGGGTGCATAATACATCCTGATAATGATTCCGAAAAACATCGAGATCGTTGGCATATCAAATCATTTTTACAAAGATACAAATCTTGCCACTCATTCCATATTGGCACTTTTCTAACTCAAATCCTGGCAAAATCCTGGCAAAAACAAAAAGCCACCTGCCCTTAAAATGCGTAGAGACGGATAATTATCCGTCTCTACATGGTTGTTCAAGAATTTCGTATATTCACTTGATTTTTTGACAAGTAAGCAATGCCAACAGTTTTGCGTATCGGGCCATACCGGTTTCATTTTTACTCAGATGAGTACAATGAACCCCCACATATTCATGTTGCAACTGCTGACGGTGAATGTAAATTCTGGCTTAATCCAATTCAATTGGCTAGTAATCGAAATTTAGACCCTAGAATTGTCAGGACAATCGAAAAGTTGGTCTTTGAGAACTGCGTTTTTTTAATTTCTAAATTCGAGGAACATCATGTACGTTGATCATATTAACATCGCGGAACCCATTGCACTTCAAGCCTGGTGTATTGGCAGGACAGTCTATATCGAACTTACTGACGGTAGAAGTATAAGCTTCCCGGCAGATCGTTTTAAGATATTGGCCAATGCTACCGATGAACAGTTAAAAGAAGTCACTGTCCGGTTAAACGGTTTCGCCCTCCGGTGGGAAAACCTCGACGAGGATATCACTGTCAAGGGTATTGTAGCGGGCAATTTTCAGCTGCCATTGCCGGAATAACCGTTGTTCAATTCTACTTTTCCAGAATTTTGGCAAAAACAAAAAGCCACCTGCCCTTAAAATGCGTAGAGACGGATAATTATCCGTCTCTACATCAGGTTTTTCCGCTTTTGTGGAGACGACGGGACAAAAGTCGAACCACCTGGAGGAGGATTTGAGGCTGTTGTCTACCTTGGTCAGGTAGATATTTTAAATAAAACGGCAAGGTTGAGCAGCCTGTTATAAAGCTGCTCACAACGGCCGCATATCTCATAATTATGGAAGCTTCTTAAAATTCCGTATATTTGAGTATGGTAAAACTAAATTTATATAAACTTGATTTTAAGGTCGATAAACTGACGGATTCGATTTTAAACCTGATTAGTGGAGACAGTTTTAGTACTGAGACTTCTCTGTTGACACATTCAGATTTGAAAACAACAACTAAGTCAAAGGGCTGGCAATTTGATTGGAAATTCGAATTTAGCCAGCCTGACAGGGAGGTATATAAACTGACGATAATTGATAATCGCGATATTGTGCAAGGATTGGT
>JBBQOG010000160.1:0-7474 GCA_038330665.1 Bacteroidales bacterium | reverse complement strand
ACCCCTTGCTTGGCAACCTCGATCAGGACTTTCAGTTTATACAGGAGTTTACCGGGTTTATTACTCCCGGTGTGTGTGCCATATTCCTGTTCGGACTGTTCTGGAAACGTACCACTTCCAATGCAGCCCTCGCCGGCGTGGGTCTGAGTATCCCGATCTCGTTTGCTTTTATGATTTTTTTGCCCCAGGTTCCCTTCATGAACCGTTGGGGATATGTCTTTTTGATCCTGGCTGCCCTCATGATCTCCATGAGCCTTCTCGAATCAAAGACGGATCATCCGAAAGCCATTAAACTCGACAAGAGCTATTTCAAAACCACTCCGATGTTTAAATTCTGGACCCTGATTTTGATGGGAATCTTGGCGGCACTGTATACCCTGTTCTGGTAACACCCGAAGGATTGTTTCTGTTAGTGGGATCACGATGTCCTACCCTTTTTTTCATTCCGAAGTTTCTTATACCTTTGCCCTGCCTTTTTTAACCTAAGGCATTGTATTTACATGATAATTAAGGATTTACTAACTGAAGACCTGGCACTTCAACTTTCTGGAGAAACCGCAGGACTCGGAATCCAGGACACCTTGCGATATCTGGCCGCACGCTTTCAGGGCGAGATCGTATTTTCAACCAGCTTTGGACAGGAAGACCAGGTAATCACGGATATGATCTTCACTGCTGAGCTGCCAATTCTTGTATTCACGCTGGATACAGGACGACATTTTGAAGAAACCTACAAAGTGATGAATCAGACCCTCTCGAAATATGAGAAGAAAATAAAGGTCTGTTTTCCGGAAAAGAGCCAGGTTGAAAAGATGGTGACCAAAAAGGGACCCTACAGCTTTTACGAATCGGTCGAAAACCGCAAGGAATGCTGCCACATCCGTAAAGTGGAACCCCTGCAAAAGGTTCTGAGCCAGGCATCTTGCTGGGTCACCGGCCTGCGTGCAAGCCAGTCGGATGCCCGCCAGGCGCTTCAGCGGATCAGCTATGATGCCGCAAACCAGGTCATCAAATATAACCCCTTGGCCGACTGGTCGCTGGAACAGGTGAACGCATACCTGAAAGCAAACCATGTACCCTGCAATGTATTGCACGACAGGGGATTTCTTAGTATTGGCTGCGCACCCTGCACCCGTGCGGTAGCAGAAGGCGAAGACATTCGCTCAGGACGATGGTGGTGGGAGAATAATACCTCCAAAGAGTGCGGCTTGCATCAGAACGAAAAAAAGAAAAAATAATATGAACCGTTACCGGATCAATCATCTGAGTGAACTCGAAAACGAGTCCATCTATGTCATGAGGGAGGTGGCCGCCCAATTCGAAAACCCGGCCCTGCTCTTTTCCGGCGGAAAGGATTCGATCGTTATGGTTCATCTTGCAAGGAAAGCCTTCTGGCCGCAAAAAATTCCATTTACGCTTGCGCATATCGATACCGGGCATAATTTTCAGGAAACCCTGGATTACCGCGACCAGCTGGTAGAAAAGTTGGGAGCCCGACTGGTGGTGGGATTGGTACAGTCAAGCATCGATGAAGGTCGTGCTACCGAAGAATCGGGATTCAACGCCAGCCGGAACATCCTGCAGACGGTCACTTTGCTCGATACCATCGAAAAATACAAATTCGATGTGGCCATCGGTGGAGGACGCCGTGATGAAGAAAAAGCGCGTGCCAAAGAAAGATTCTTTTCACACCGTGATGAATTCGGACAATGGGACCCTAAAAACCAACGCCCGGAACTCTGGAATATCTTCAACGGCAAAAAACATGTTGGCGAACATTTTCGCGCATTCCCGCTGTCGAATTGGACCGAAATGGATGTATGGCAATATATTCTGCAGGAAAACATCGAAATGCCCAGCCTCTATTTTACCCATCGCCGCCAGGCATTTTTGCGCGATGGAGTTTGGCTCGCCTGGGCTCCATTCATGAAACTCAAACCAAACGAGATTTTGGTTGAGGATGATTTCCGCTGCCGAACCATCGGGGATATTACCTGTACGGGACTTTCCCTTTCGAAAGCCAACACATTAGTTGACATCATTCGCGAAATCGCTGCTACCCGGGTTACCGAACGTGGCGGGAGGTTTGATGACCGCCGGTCGGAAGCCGCAATGGAAGACCGCAAAAGAGAAGGATACTTCTAGAAATGATCACGTTGAGATCCGAAAGCAGATTTATCAATTATGTTTGAAACCGATTTTAGTTCCGAAGCTTATCTCGATATGCAACTTCTGAGGTTCACCACCGCAGGAAGTGTGGATGATGGAAAATCTACCCTTATCGGACGACTTTTATACGACAGTAAGTCAATCTTTGAAGACCAGCTGGAGGCCGTCGAGCGCGACAGCATCAGGCGCGGAAACGAGCAAATTAACCTCGCATTGCTGACGGATGGGCTGAGAGCCGAGAGGGAGCAGGGTATCACCATTGATGTGGCATACCGCTATTTTGCAACCCCGTTAAGGAAATTCATCATTGCAGATACTCCCGGACACATCCAGTATACACGGAATATGGTTACCGGTGCCTCCACGGCAAATCTTGCCCTGGTGCTTATCGATGCACGGAACGGCGTGTACGAACAAACCATACGTCATTCCTATATCGCTCACCTGCTGCAGATTCCACACCTCATCATCTGTGTAAACAAGATGGATCTCGTGGACTATTCCGAATCGAGGTTCAACCAGATCCGTGAAGACTTTCTGGCTATGTCGGCGAAATTATCGATCCCCGACCTGCGCTTCCTTCCAATCAGTGCACTGAATGGCGACAATGTGGTTAATCCTTCTGAGAAGATGGCCTGGTATACCGGCCCTACCCTCCTTCATTTACTGGAGACCATTGATATCACGTCCGACCTGAATCGCGTCGATGCCCGGTTTCCCGTTCAATATGTAATACGACCCCTATCGGACGAGTTTCATGATTACCGGGGCTATGCAGGCCGGGTGGCCGGTGGTTCATTTTCCCCCGGCGACCAGGTGGTTGCCTTGCCCGGAATGAAGGAATCGACCATTGAATCGGTGGACCTTTTTGAAACTTCTGTTAAAACGGCAAGCGTTTCTGAATCCGTAACCCTGCGCCTTTCGGATGATATCGATATCAGTCGCGGCGATATGATCGTCAAAAAGGGCAACCTTCCGGAAATTTCCCAGGAGATCGATATGATGATCTGCTGGTTCCATGAAAAACCACTGAATCCATCAGGAAAGTATATTATCCGGCAAACTTCCCGCGAAACCCGTTGCCTGATCCGTGAGATAGAATACAAAATGGATATCAATACACTCGAACAGAACCGTACAGACCTCCGAATCGGCATGAACGATATTGGAAGGATCCATATTAAAACAACCCAGCCTCTCTTTTTTGATTCCTATTTCAAAAACCGGATCACCGGAAGCCTGGTGCTGATTGACGAGGGAAGCCATCAAACGGTTGCTGCCGGGATGATCATTTAATCTGCCAGCATGCAAAACAACAAGTTTCACTTCGTTTGCCGGAATTGTGGTCACCTCATTGAAGGATTCGGAGAATGGTTTGCGGACGGACAAAAGTGTACCCAATGTGGGGGCAAATGGGTCGATACCCACTATAAAAAAGGCTACCTTAAGCTCCCCAACCTGATCAATAACCGGGCGGGCCACCCCGACTCCCTGTTCCACTATTTTGATTATCTGCCGATTCTGGAGCGCGACAATATCGTTACGACCGGTGAAGGGGTGATTCCCGTTGACCGCTGGAGGTTCCTCGAAGATTTTGCAGAACAGCATTACGGACTTGATATCACCGTTCTTGCCTACCGGAATGATGAAAATCCGGCTACCGGAACCTTTAAGGATGTGGCAGCGGCTGTGGCCGCTTCTGTGCTGAAGGAAAATGGCATTCGTGAATATTGTGTCGCCAGCACCGGGAACATTGCCAATGCTTTTGCGCATTATCTTGCACTGGCGGATATTTCTCTTTCGGTTTTCATTCCCAATGATGCACTGAAGGCTAACGAAGCCGGTGTGGGCTGCTATGGACAGCGCGTATTCAGGGTCCGGGGGGATTATTCCCTTGCGAAAAAACTATGCGCAGAATACTCCTTCCAACACCACATTCCTATGTCGGGAGGAAATATTGATCCCGCCCGAGTCGAGGGGAAAAAAACCCAGGTCTTTGAATGGCTGCGACAGCTGGGATACCTGCCCGACGTATATATTCAGGCATTGGCCGGCGGAACCGGTCCGATTGCCATTCATAAAGGGTGCGAAGATATCCGGCATCTCCGACTGTTCAATAAGGAACCCCGATATGTCCTGGTGCAGGCCAGCGGATGCAATCCCATGTCGATGGCCTGGGAACAGGCAAAAAAGGAAGAATTCAAAGAGGGTTGGCAAACACGCTTTCCGATTCTTGATCATCCCATAACCAGCATTCCTACGCTGGCCAACGGCAATCCCCAGACCTACCCGATCCTTTCGCAACTGGTATTTGACACGGGTGGCGAATTTCTGACTTTCGACGAAGATCAGCACGCCGCAGTGGCCCGGCTAATATCTTTTGAATCTTCAGTAAGAATAGGACCTGCGGCCGCCATTGCGGTTGGCGGATTCTTTGAAGCTTTGAAATCCGGCAGCCTGAAGAACGGAGAGAAAGTCATGATCAATATCGGCGAAGGTATCAACCGTGCACCGGAATTGCTCGAGAAGATGATTTATACCACTGTAAGTGTAGCTTCAGTGGAAGAGTGTACCCCTTTCCATCGAAACGATTACAGGCAGATTCTTTATCAGCCTTTCATTCCCACTAAATAATTTATCAGGAAACAAAGGTGTTCCGCGAAGGCTCTCGGCAGTAGGCAGTAAGCCGATGCCTACTGCCTACTGCCCACTGCCGACTGCCCACTGCCCACTGCCGACTGCCCACTGCCTACTGCCCACTGCCAACTGCCAACTGCCTACTGCCAACTGCCCACTGCCGACTGCCTACTGCCAACTGCCCACTGCCAACTGCCGACTGCCTACTGCCTACTGCCTTAAAATCCCAGCTTCAAAATCCAGATGCACCTTCGTAAAGGATCATCAATTCTTAATCACCTTCTGAACTCCGATATATTTTCTTTCGCTGTAATACCTCACAAAGTAAATACCCTGGGTCCAGGAATCTGTCGGAATCTGAATCGAGGATTGTCCGGGACTGGAAATATCCTCAACTGTTTGTCCCAGACTATTCAGGATCACAATCCTGTCCAGTATCCCAGCAGATTCAATATGCAGATTGGTGGTGACCGGATTCGGGTAGGTTACAATATCTTTCATTAGCTCTTTGTCATCAATGCCCGTATTGAATTCAACTGTAACAGTATAGGCCAGTGAAGATCCATCCTCGGCAAAAACCACATAGCTTACCGGGCTGCTGAAATCATTGGGTGTGACACCGGAAATCTGTTCATTCAAGTTCACAAATACATGACTTAAGGGTGAAATGATAAATGTCGCCACAAGGGAGGTCAACGGCGTTCCGACACGAACATGCAAATTAATATCGGTCCCGATGATCTGGCCGATTGCCGGAGGATCCAGCTGATTAAAACTAAAGGCAAGGATTGATTTGATCCGGCTGGCCTCGGTAATGGTCACCACATTTGCACTTCGGGCCGACATATTATTGGCGGAGCTGATGTCCACCGCATAGGCATGGTAATTTCCGGGTGGCAGCAGATATACGCTTAAGTCGACCGGGACATTCGGTGTTTGAACCAGTCCTTTCGCTCCTTTATGCGCACTAACTGCCGCATTCAGCTGCATCTGCGAGGCCTGAGGCTCCCCGTCCAGTATGAGGTATACCAACCCCTCATCCGAGCTCGTAACCGCTACCGTGTGGTTCATGGCATTGGTAAGAGTTTGTGTCGCCACACTTACGGTCGGAGGTGTGAGGTCAGTAACGTTGATTGAATTAATGCCCTTCAGGGATTTATTCCCGACAGCATCAATCGCATAGGTATAATAGGTTCCCCCTCTAAGATTATGCGTAGAAACCGGAATATCAGTATTTGCCGCAGTCACATAAGCGGTCCTTCCGGACCCGGCCGCCACTGCTGCTTCCAGATTAGCCACTGTAGCCTGGATGGCCGTGCTGAGAATGATATAAACTTTACCCACAGATTCACTGCTGCGAAGCAGAACAAATTGCCCGACCAGGTTGGTCACCGTTTGGGCTGCATTGGTCACCACCGGAATCGTGATATCCGGTTCCAGCGTGATCGAAACCGTATAGCTTTTTGTGGTTGCATCGGAAGCGGTTACCAGGTATGAAACCGGCAGGCGAAAATCGTTAACGGTAATCCCACTTTGCTGAAAGCCCATACCGGGAATGGAAACCGTTGTAAGCGGAGAGTTAGTCAGGAAAGTTGCCTTGAGTGATCCTAAATTCGTTCCAAGCGGCACCGTTCCAAAGATCTGGCCAGTGGCCTGGTTGATGTAACAATTCACATCAGGGTTAAAGTCCTCAAAGGCAAAATAGAAGAAATCCTTGCCGGATGGACCGGCATTTACCACAACCGTTACGGTATAATTTTGTACGACACCATTCTCGGCGGTCACTGTATACACAACAGGATGTACAAAACTATTGATCGACACCCCGCTGGTTTGAAGAACAGTCCCGATTTTGACGGTTGACAGGTAGGAAGCAGAAAATGTGGCTACGGCATGAGCGATGTCAAAAGGAGCGGGAACCGACACTGAAACTGTGTGATCCAGTTCATTTACGGCTCCTGATATACCCGCGACTGAAAAAGCGATTAACTGCTTTCCGGTTCTTGGTGCCTCCCGAACAATTTTTACATGATAAATCCGGGTGCTCTGATTTTCCGCCTGAATAACATAAAGAAGCCCATTGGGGGTAGCGGCAGCCGTGAAATCATTGACCGTTATTCCGCTGGTTTGTAAGACACCTCCTGCAAAGGCTGATGCCAGATTTGATAAAGTATAGGTGGCTCTAAGACTGGTTAAACTCAGGGTGAAGGGAACATTAACCTTTACAGTATCAGCCACAATGGTCGTCACAGCAGCGGGAACCTCTACAAATCCAAACGTCAGAATCTGTTTATCGGTCAACAGCCCATTCCGAACGACGCTGATGGAATAGGTCTTGCTAACGCTGCCGTTGGCACTGGTAACGATATAATAGACCATCGCACTAAAGTTATTTGCGGTAAAACCACTGTGCTGAACAGCTCCCAACGACGTAACCACTGCACCCGGCGAAGCTTTAAAATTGGCAATCAAACTGGTAAGATTCGCGGTATTCCTGACCGGAACGCTGATCGTTCCTCCATTTGCAGTTTGGGTGATGGTTTCGGGGTAATAGGGCTCACCGTCAAAACTAAAGGCGGTGATCAGGGCTTCAGAGCTTGAAGTGATGGCAAAACTGCCTGCTGCCAGGGTTAATTCATAATTGAGCCCGGCGGTAAGTGTGCCCAGT